>JAOTWT010000356.1 GCA_029862725.1 Acidobacteriota bacterium
GATTTCTAGTCGACAATAACCCGGACAGCCACGAACCCGTTTGATCCGATGCGACCTCGACTGAAGACGCAGGGACGGCGGCAGGCGCGGGATCTGATTCCGCGTTAAGCGAGATCACGTTGGCGAGTATGGTCCTGCACCTGTCACAATCCGCCATATGTAAGACAACCCGTGAACGCGCGCTGTCGGGCAATGCGTTCTCTGCAAACATGGAAATTTCGTCGGCATCGAGATGCGGTTCGAGAACGGGTGCTGTCGCAGTCCCGCCGCTTGCCGCTTTTCTCAAAAGCACATCAATTTCCTTGTCGAATTCAGGTTCCATTTTCTTAAGTCATGCCGTTCCCGGCATAAAACGCTCTCTGGACGCATTTCGTTGCGGGCCTATTCCCGCAATCTATAGAACGCCGCTTCCCAGCACTTCTTGCACCAACACGAATACCACCGCAATTGTAAACAACTTCTCGAGATTCATGCCGAGATTTTTAGCAATACCCGTCAAATACTTTTTAACCTCGGTCTTGTTCCAACCATGCTTCTCGCTGAGTATTTTCTCGACCGCTTCGCGGATCGCGGTCTGCACGCGTACTATTTTCCGGCTCGCGGTCGCCTCATGATAACCAAACGAATCGGCTATCTCCTTTAGCTTCAAGCCATCGAAGTAATAGAGCTTCATTATCAAACGGTCTTCTTCCGCGAGGTCCGCTATCGCCGACTGCAGAGCAGCGGCAACATCTCTTTCGGCTTCCGCGTTCCCAAAAATTTCCTCCGGATTCTCCGTCGATGTAACCACGCTTCGGCTCTCTGCCTTATCCGCCGAGTTCTGCGCGAGATTTTCAAACTCCCTGTCGTCTTCCGCCTGGACCATCCGTTTCATTTTCCGGAACTGGTCTATCGCCAGCTGGTTAGTGACCGCCCGGAGCCAGCCGGCGAGGCTGCCTTTCCCGGAATAGTAAGAGAGCTTACCCTTGGTTTCGCCCTTTTCGTCGACTTTCAGCCCGTGGAGTTCGGCCCAGATCGAACCCGCCAGATCCTCTGCATCTTCCTTGTTCTTTGCGAATTTATACGCCGCCGATTTAACGCAGTAATCGAAATTCAAAACTATATCGCCCCACGCTGCTTCATCACCTTTTTCGCAGGCGATAATGAGGCACAGGTCATCGGCACGCAGCGAATCAATGAACTCAACGATATCCGCGTGATCGGCCTGCTCATTATCTTTCAGTACATATTTGTGGACGGAGCGGGAAACCCTGGGCTCAATCTCCGCGAGCTTCAGCCCGCGCGCATTTTCGGCACGCGCGATCAAACGCGCGACCGCATCCTGGATTGTTGGCTTCAATTTTGAGGCGATCGGGGTCATCTTCGAGACGCGAGAATTTTAACACTAAACACTTTTCAAAGGAATAAGATACAAGCTGAGACGGAGAGGATGGCGAGGATTTGCCGAAAAGAGGGCGCGAGGGCGGGAGCCCGCGATCTCGCGACACAACGCGCTCCGTTTGGAGCAATGCTTCGCATTACAAGCAGTGCGCAGCACTGCTCTAAACGATAGCGTCCTTCCCTCACGCACTCACCGAAGGTGCTTTCTCAGGAACGAGATGATCTTATACCCATCCAGATAAACCCACGGTTTTTCGCCGAGAGTGTAGTGGCCGCAGGGCACGACGGTCTGGTCGTGCTCGACACCGGTTGCTTCGAGCGCCGCCATCATTTCCTGCGACAGGTGCAGCGGGAAAGTAAGGTCGTATTTTGTGTAGATGTATCGTTGAGGCCGTTGCTTTGATTCTTTTAGCTTCTCCATGTAGGCCATCGGCGAGATCGGCATCCAGTATTCCCGAAGCTCTTCCAGCGAGACGTCGTTTTCGAGGCCTTCCTTGACGTGATATGTCGAAAGCCCTTCCCAGACAACATCCGCGACATAGCCCGATACATGGTTAAACACCCCGGCGTCGATGTTCTCGTCATGGACGAACGCAAAGAACCCGACACATGAACCGATGCTCGTTCCGATAACACCTACTTTTTCGTAGCCCTCCCGCTTTAACCATTGGACCGCGGCGCGTGTATCGAGAACCGATTGCCGCAGCGACTGAAGCGTTCTTCCGACATTCGGTGCAACGAGATAATCCGCACGTTCGAGCTCGGGCGGCATCCGTTCCTCGTGGTAGGGAAGCGTCAGGCGAAGCGCCGAGACTCCGACCCGGTTGAACCAGTGGCACAGATCGAAGTATGTTCCGGCCCTTGCGTTCCAATGAGGAAGAACGACGACAGCCGCCTTTTTGTCTTTGGAATGAGAGAAAAAGCGTGCGCGGGCGGTGTTGTTTTCCGGCGATGTCGTGTCGATCGTGCTCTTCCAGAGCACGTTCAATGTTCCTGGTTTAAAGTTCAAGGACTGTAATTGACCATTGGATCTTGAACCTAGATCTATTGTTTCAAATCCATTTGAGACTTCAAAGCTGTCGATTTCCGGGATGTGATAGAACTCGTCACTGTTGGCGACCATCCTTTTTGAATACTCACGGAACAGCTTCTGCGGCTCGTCAGAGGCTTCTTCGCCAATGAATTCCTCGCCCCAGCCAAACGGGTGCACTACGCGATTGTCGTTCAACATCGCGATGTGCCTCTCCCTTTTGTGCATCCAACGCTCTATCATCATTTCATCGGTCATTGACCAGTGACCATTGACCCGGTATCAATCTCCGACATCGACTCTGATCCTTTGGGCAAACAACTATAATCGTTAATCAGACGTCATTGGTCAAAGCATCAAAATTTGAAATTGTGCCGCAAGGCGGTCTTTCGCCTGTGCGTTACGACCTGGCCTTCAATCTTCTTAACCCGCCGGGTAAACCGGTAGGGGTCAATGGTCAATGGTCAATGTTCAGTCCGTCGACTCGATTTCTTCTTCGAGCAATTGCCGCTGGTAGAGGGCCGCATACTCTCCCTTCAAAGCGATAAGTTCGTCATGAGTGCCGCGTTCGATGATCTCGCCGTCGTGCAGGACGCAGATAAAATCGGCATCTTTTATCGTAGAAATGCGGTGTGAAACGACAAGCGTGGTGCGGCCGACCCGGACATCGCGAAGGCCGTGAAGAATGCGCTCTTCGGTCAGCGTATCGACCGCCGACAGGGCATCGTCGAGGATCAGTATCCGCGGATTTCGCATAATCGCACGTGCGATCGCCGTCCTTTGTTTCTGTCCACCGGATAGCGTAATCCCGCGCTCGCCGACAAGCTGTTCGTAGCCATTTGTGAAACCTCGTATGTCATCAGTGAGTCCAGCGACAGCAGCAGCTTTTTCAACGGTCAGCGTACGACGCGATTCGGTTCCTTTTTGCAAAGAACCTTTCTTTCGCGCGGACTCTCCGTTTGTTATCAGCTTGTCCGGGCCGTCAACGCCGAACAAAATGTTATTGCGCACAGAATTACTGAACAAAAAAGTCTCCTGCTGGACAAATCCGATCGAACGCCGGAGCTGCGCCAGCGGGAATCGTTCGACAGAGACGTCATCGACAAAAACGGTGCCTTCGGCCGTATCCATAAGGCGCGGAACAAGACTGACGAGGGTCGATTTTCCGCTGCCCGTTTTTCCGACAAAAGCGACCGTTTTGCCGGGCTCGATCGTCAGGTTTATATTCTTGAGCACGGGTGTGCCGTTATAAGCAAAGTTCAAATTCCGGAACTCGACCTTTCCCTTGATCTTTGGCTGCTCGACGACATCCACGGCGTCGCGGATCGCCGGTTCTTTTTCCAGAATGGCGTTGAATCTCTTGAGGCTTGCCGTCCCCCGCTGGTATAGGTTGACAACATAACCGAGTGCGATCAGATACCAGATCATTCTTTGCAGATATAGAATAAACGCCGAAAAGTCACCGGCTGAGATCTCGCCTCTGGCGGCCATTGGAACCCCGACCGCAACGACGATCACGAAACTCAAACCGATAAAGAAAAAGAGGAGAGGCCGCATCGCCGCAGCGAATTTGACGA
>JAOTWT010000357.1 GCA_029862725.1 Acidobacteriota bacterium
GGTTAAGGCATCCGGTCCCGTCATGGACTTACTCACGCGTTTGGATCTTCCTCTGTCACATGGGAGCGGTGCGGAGGCCCTCATCGAGGCTCTCGTCAGTGGACATGACGAGGAGTTTCACATGACCATTTTGGAATTCGATGGCGGCCGGTTTACGGTCCCGCGGAAAGATCTTGAGACCGGGACCACGATCCGCCTGCGGATATTCGCACGCGACGTGAGCCTTACGCTTGAGCGGCAAAGCGGTACGAGTATCCAGAACATATTCGCGGCCGAGGTCGATGATTTGTTCTCGGAAGGCGATTCTCAAGTGACCATTAGGTTGAAGATCGGCGACGGCTTCTTCCTCGCCCTGATCACGAGGAAATCTGCCGCCGAGCTGGACCTCAGAAAGGGTTCGAAAGTGTTTGCGCAGGTCAAAAGCGTGGTGCTTTTGGATTGAACGGACCTGTAGTCATACCTTATCTGCGGTCTTAATCTCTCTTCGTGCGAGCACTTCGACCTTCATACATCTGAGCGTCAATTCGGCCCCAAATGCCTGTTCAAACCTGACCGCGATCCACGGCGGCATTTCGTTTCCGTCAGGAAGCTTCCCGCGCGACCGGTATTCAAACTCCAGATCATAGATCGCATTCTGATGATTAAAATCCTTGATTCGTATGTCCTCACAATCATGGAATCTTAGTTCGGCTATGCAAGGGGTTTCTAATGCGCAAAGTTCGAATGAGGCCGTAATAACGGGTCCGATCCAGACGTTATCCTCGGGCCTAACATCTCCGCGCCAGATATTCAGCTCATGAACTTCGGCGTCATGAAAATTTGGCCATTCCCCGTTATCAAGTAGGAGCTGGCTATTTTCAACATCTTTGATCGGGTCGAAATAGTCCATCTACTTTTTCCCCAGTGCTCGCATCATGATCGAAAGTTTAGAAAACAAACCTATCATCGACGCGCGATCTCAAAACGTCAACCCCACGACATTTCCAGTATTCTCTTGTTAATGACGCAGTCGCGCAGATAGAGATTGATCAGACTCAGATAAGGCACTCCGGCCACTTCAGAGATCTTTTTGAAACATTCGATAACATCCTCGCCGATACGAATCGTCACGGGTCTTTTCAGCTTCAAACCATAGGGAGTTTTGCCGGATTTAAACTTTGAGAGATCGTAATTGCTTTGATCGATCGGTATTTGAAAGCTTCGCCATGCTTTACGAGTTTCTCTTCCTGCGGAGATAATCCGAATGACGGCCTCTTTTCGCGGACAATTGCAGACGGCGACATATGAGGCTCCACTTGAACTCGATCATCCTACATTGAATTTAGATTATTCCGAAAGTCTACGATATTTGTTGTTCGCGTCATCCACAAAAAAAGGCCCGCCGGGGAGCGGGCCGTTATGACAGGAGGGATCTTATGTGGCTAGCCGCTCGCGATGAGCGTTAAAGGCTTTGTCGCATTCATACCGTTTAGGGCATCCTTGAGGCTCATTTCGAGGCCTTCGGCCTCCATATATTCTGGCCCCAGAAGCCGTCGGAACCTGCGCGATTTATTTTCACCGGTCACTTCTTTCAAAATGCCGCTGCAAAACGCCCTTACCAGTTCGGGGGCGAACTGGGTGCCGGCGTTACGGTGCATGTCCTCTATCACCTCGTTAAATGGCCGGCGGCGCTTGTAGGGGCGATCCGTCGTCATCGCATCAAATGAATCTGCCAGGCTTACGATTTTTGCGATATAGGGTATCTCATTGTCCTTCAGGCCATCCGGATAACCGCGTCCGTCGAGGCGTTCGTGATGATATTTCGCGGCCAGTGGCACATCTGCATAGGGATGCTGGATCGGTAACAGTATTTCGTATCCAACCCCCGGATGCTTGTTTAGTTCTTTGGACTCTTTTGCGTTGATCCGGTAAGGCGCGTTGATGATGGTCTTTTCAACCGTCAGCTTACCCACATCGTGGAGATAACCGGCGACCGCGACTCCTTCGATCTCTTCTTCTTTCCATTCCAGTTCCTCGGCAATTATCTCCGAATAACGTCCGACCCGGACCGAATGTCCCTCGGTGTACTTGTCCTTGCAATCTATTGCCGTTGCAAAAGCCCTGACCGTATCCTTGTAGGTCATCCTCATCCCTTCATAGAGCTGCCGGTTCTCTTCCGCTCTGCGGTTCAGTTCGGCCATCAGGTTTCGTTGGTGAATGCCGACCCCGATGTGTCGTGCCATCGCCTGAATCACAGCTTTGTCCTCTTTCGTAAAGGGTTCGCCAGTCGCTTTTTCACCGAGGAAGACGATGCCGACAAGCTGATCGCGCACGATCAGCGGCATGATCATCTCGATCCTTTTCCGATCGAGGACCTTCTGGTAACGCTGAAAAAACGCCAGCATTTTTGCCTGACTCAACTCGATATCGCTCATTCCCGTATTCAGGAATTCGCGCTCATCCGACATTTCGAGAGAAGCGCTGAGAGGAAAATCGTCCCCGAGTCCACGCACAGCCAGAAAATTAAGTTCATGGCCGAATTTCGAATAACGTGCAACTCCGCCTCGCATTATTGCGAGGGAACCCAGCAGAAGATGAAGAGATGTCTGGATCATCTCCTGAAAATTATTCTTGTGGGCAACTTCCTGACCGATGTCGGCCAATGCCGAGAACGTATGGATTAGCTTTTGCTGTTGCTGTTCTTGCATGATGGCTATTTGCGGTACCCAAAGTTAAGGACACCCTTTGATTGGATGGAAAAGGCCGTGAATGCGTTTGGCGATAAAGCGGGAGCCGCCGAATTCACTCGTATCTACTGGAGGACTACGTGCTTCGTAAGCCCCAGCATCTCAAATAACTGGCTGGTATCTTTGCTGACTTCGGAAAAAATCACCGATGTATCGGACTGCGATGCAGCATCTATAACGCCGAGGAGTATCGAAACGCCGATACTGTTAACGATTTCCGTTTCGCGAAAATTGACGACTAGTGTTTTACACCCGCCTTCTATACGCTTGCGGCACTCGCGTTCGATCTTTTCACCGCTGAGCTTGTTGAGATAATCTCCAGCGTAGATGGTTGCTGTATCGCCCTCGTCTCTGATTGGAATTTCGATTGAAGTGTTCACGGAATTTCCTGCTTGATCGGACAAAAACATTGAAACGGATGAACGGGAGATGAGCGGTTGCACGATTCTTTGAAGAACTGAAGGTTAAAGTAATACTTTAAGGAAGATATGTCAACTTGACATCGAAAGGCAGGTAACAGCTTTTTTTTCAGGACGAGACGTATTTTTTTCAGACGGTCTTTAGGAGCTTGGTCATCGAGATTCGCGTTCCATCATCGACCTGTTCGAAGCGGACGTCGTCCATCAAAGACTGCATCAGCTTCAATCCCCAGCCGCGGCGCCCTTCGGTTGGCGATATCTCTTTTGTTTTCTTACCTTTAAACTGCAATCCGCGGTTTGAAATCGTAACCGTGATCTTATCGTCATCGACCTCGAACCGCTGGTATATTTTTCGATCCGGACTCTTCGAATGCTCGGTCGCGTTAATGCAGGCTTCGACAAGCGCCGTCTTTATCTGATTGATCGATTTTGCGTTAAACGAATGCCGCCGGGCAATTTCTTCAACCGCGTGCGCTGCGATAAGTTCCGTATCATCACCCATCGGAACGACCAATTCAAACGTATTGTCCGGCTCGACGTGTGGGATCGCTCCTTTCGCGTCCAGGTGTTCGGCAAGCAGTTCGACCTGTTTCCTGCTTGAGCCAATGGCATTTCGTTCCCTCAGGACCTCCACCGCTTCGTCCGAAAAACCTTCCGGGGCAACCAGCCATATCCTGTAACGCTGATAATCTCCCATCAGTGCGACCATCTCGAGACGGTCACACCAGAACTCGGTCAGGTCCGCTTCGGCCTCGAGTTTCGAATCGATTTCGGCGGCGATCCAGACGGTCTCATTTTCATCCGTATAGTCCCCGGCTTCAAAACCAAGTGCGACA
>JAOTWT010000358.1 GCA_029862725.1 Acidobacteriota bacterium
CTGGGAAAAACTCGCCCACGTTACGCATCTTACGACGCGTTTTCTCGATAACGTTGTCGATGCCGGCCATTTTCCCCTTCCGGAAATTGACGATGTTGTAAAACGCACACGTCCGGTCGGTCTTGGAATCATGGGTTTCGCCGATCTTTGCCTGAAGCTCAAAGTCGCATACGGACATGAAGAATCGATCGAGTTGATGGAAAAAATGATGGGGTTTGTTAGGAAAGAGGCCTGGTCGGCTTCACTCGAGCTGGGCCAGGAAAAGGGTACATTTCCCGAACTCGACGAAAACCGCGATTCGTATTCGAAGTTCATCTACGACGAACTGGGATTTTCCCGGGATATTCCTTTGACGCCACGTAACTACGAGGTTACGACGATAGCGCCGACCGGTACGATTTCGCTTGTCGCCGAAACATCTTCGGGAATCGAGCCGAACTTTTCGTGGGCATACGTAAGGCGGGATACGCTCGGTGAACGCCATTATGTGCACACACTCGCGGCCGAGGCCCTCGGAATCGAAGTAGACCAGACCGACGAGGAATCGATAAAGTATGCCGCAGAATTTGTTGTCGAGAACCAGGATAAGTTGCCGGACTATTTCATTTCGGCAATGGATATAACATCTCACCAGCACGTGCAGGTTCTCGCGGCTGCCCAAAAACATGTCGACAATTCGATTTCGAAAACCTGTAACGGCGCGAACGACGACACCGTCGAATCGGTCGACCAGCTTTACCGGATGGCCAAAGATCTTGGCTGTAAAGCCGTCAGCTACTACCGCGACGGAAGCCGGGACGGTCAGGTGTTGACCTCGATGAAGTCGGAAGGCAAGAAGAATAAAGAGAACCTCGATCAGGAGTTAGCTGTCGACGTGGTCGAAGATCATCAGCGCGTCGGCCGTCCGAGCGAGCTTCACGGCTCGACATGGCGGATTCCGTTTGACGGGATAAACCTTTATGTGACGGTTAATCACGATACGACGGATGTCCTCGAGGTTTTTGCGGCTGGCCCTATCAGCGAAAGCGTCGGCCTTTTGGCGTCGAATATGCTGCGCGGCGGTTTCAGCGTAAAGGATGTTGCGCGCAGCCTAAACAAGGTGACCGGTACCCACGCCGTCTGGTTCAACGAAAGACTTCTGTCCTCGCCTGAACAGGCGATCGCTGAGTGTTTGATGCTCACCGATCGCCGACTGAATGGGCTCCCACTTTCAGAAAGAAGCGGCAAAAAGGGTTCGATCGAGACATCCACTACGTCGAACACGGGTATGTCGAGCTTGATCGGCTCGTGCCCCGAATGCAGCGGACAGCTCGAACATGCTTCGGGGTGCGATTTCTGCCGTGACTGTGGTTACTCGAAATGTAAATAGTAAAGTTGGCTCATGCTTATCTCCTTTTCCCGCCGGATGGCTCCGGCGGTTTTTTTCTTTTGAGATTCGGATATTATGGGCCCGTGTGGATTCGCGTCGCCGCATCAGGAAATCCGGTTCGACCGTGTCGATCGCCGAAAAATCCCCGTTGCGCTAAGCCTTGAATGTCCAAATACATAGTGTTATTTTTATAGGTCGCCCGAATCGGATTTTAATAACAAAGTGTTGATGGAGGAAGAGAATGTCCAAGTGTTTTTTGCGTCTGGTGGGGTCGGTTTTGGTTATCGGGATGGCTTTTATCGTGGTTTTCGCTGGAGCTGGCGAGAATGAGACCGCTAAATCGAAAAAGCGTTCGCAAAAAGGCCTCAAACTAATCGGACGAGCTTGGGGACCGACCCAGTCCGATTTCGATAGGGCCAAAGCACGGCTCAAAAAAAGCCGCGCCGTAAATAACGTTCTCGCCGGTACTACAAACCGGATGCTTTCCTTCGAATCCATTGAACGATCTGACAGCTTGAAATTCTCACTCGAGCCAACTCATTTTCGCGCTCTCTATTACGATTATTCGAACGACAAGATTTTTTCTGCTACCGGCGATTTTGCCGGGAGGGAGCCGATCGAGATCTCGGAAACCAATAAGGGTTTTGAAGCGAGCGCGACACAGGAAGAAATCGAAGCTGGTTTCAAGCTTGTCCCGTTCGATCCGAATCTCGGCAAAGAACTAAAGGCTGGCACGATCGAACTTTTCGAACCCATGCCTCCCGTTTCCTTTGTAAACGGTGTACGTCTCGTAAATATTGGTGTTCGATATCGCAATAGCGGCGTTGCGAGGGTGTTTGGCGCGAGCTTCAAAGACAACCGGCTTGTTGATTACGGCAAGAATCCGCCGTGGCCGAGCGATCTCGGCGGTAACTGCGGGATCGCGGATTCGGGTCAGGGAAGCACAGTGTCAGGATTGGCCGGACAAGTACTTCTGACCGTTATCCAGGAAGGAACGACGCTCTGGGAAATGCTGGTCAACAGGCCTTCGTCGTCATCGGGCTCGACCCAACGCTCCGGGGTTGAAGTCCGTGACGTTATGTACAAAGGAAAATCGGTATTAAAGAGGGGCCACGCCCCAATTCTAAACGTAAAATATCATCCCGGAGGTTGCGGCGACTTCAGGGACTGGCAATATGCCGAAGGCCCCTTCGATGCTCCGAGCGCCGGCTCTCAAAATCCCACCGATGGAATCCGGATCCTCGCTGACGGAGAAGTCGCAAAAACGATAGTTGAGAGCGGAAACGATACCGGGAACTTTCAGGGCGTCGCGATCTATTCACAGAATGTCGGACTCGGGTTTGAGGTGGTGCTGGTTTCGGAAATGAACGCCGGATGGTATCGCTATATCATGGAATGGCGTTTCGCCGAAGATGGCACGATCCGCCCGCGGTATGGGTTCGGGTCGGTGACCAATTCGTGTGTTTGCCGTGCGAGAAACCACCACGTCTACTGGCGTTTCGATTTTGACATCGTCCAGCCCAACAACGATCTTTACCAGGTCGAGCGCGGCCGGCGCTTCCTTCAACCGATCGACACAGAATCCAAGATATTCCGAAGCTACCAGACAAACAGGAGTATTCTGATCCAGAATTCCGAGGGAAACGAGGCATATCAACTGACGCCGAACATCACCGACGAAGAAGCTTACAACTTCGAGGGAACGACTCTTCAGACCTACGGAGCGGGCGATCTGTGGCTGATGCGGTTTAAGGGCAGTGCGGGGTCGCCGGATGAACTTGACGACCCGCCGGGTACGGGCAGTGCCGCAAACCTCGATCCATGGATAAACGGCGAATCACTCGGCGGCAGCGACGCGGTCATCTGGTACGGTGCGCACCAGTACCGTGACGATGCTACGAGCCTCACAAACTTCGACCGCAGCGGCTTGGTTTTGGGCGGTGTCCATACGATCGGGCCTGATTTGAGACCGGTTCGATGGTAAGTTACTTCGTAATTGGACAGTGAGGCTGCGAATATTCAAAAACGGGTTCTTGCCTTTTTTGGCAGGGCCCTTTTTTAATGTAATCAAGAATTTCCGCCTTCGAATCGCTGACTTTTGAGTGCCTGCGATGTGCCATCGTGAGAATTTAAACCAAAAACTGACGACCTGAAACCTGAAACTTGAAACCCGAAACTTGGAAGTATTTTCCCACCCCTGTATTCTTAGAAAATATGGAACTCGCCGTAGAAAAGTACAAAGTCGTCGACGAACCGTTTTATCTTCCGATCGGCAATGAGGTCGAATTATTCGAAGCCGCTTACGAAGCGAAGCTGCCGGCGATGCTAAAGGGGCCGACGGGTTGTGGAAAGACCCGCTTCGTCGAATATATGGCCCATAAGTTGAATCGCCCTTTGATAACCGTGGCTTGCCATGAAGACCTTTCGTCGACCGATCTCGTTGGGCGTTTTTTGCTTGAGGACGACGAAACGGTCTGGCACGACGGGCCTCTGACTGCGGCGGTCAGGGGCGGCGCGATATGTTATTTGGATGAAGTTGTCGAGGCGCGCAAGGATACGGTCGTGATCATTCATCCTCTGACCGATGACCGGCGCAGGCTGCC
>JAOTWT010000015.1 GCA_029862725.1 Acidobacteriota bacterium
GGATCCGCCCTTCGAGCAAAGGAGCCAGATACTCTTCTTTTTGCTCTTCCGACCCGTACATATGTAGAAGCTCCATATTGCCCGAATCGGGTGCTGAGCAATTAAAAACCTCGGCAGACCAGAACACGGATCCCATGATCTCTGCGAGAGGCGCGTATTCGACGTTTGAAAGGCCCGAGACTTCAGGGAGAAACAAATTCCAAAGTCCTTGTTCGCGTGCCTCGGATTTCAACTCTTCGATCAAAGGAACCGGTTCCCAACGGTCGCCGCTGCCGATCTCGCTGTAATACCTTTCCTGGTTCGGGAAGACAAAGCGTTCCATAAAGGCCGAAACTTCTTTCTCAAGCCGTCTCGCTTTTTCACTGTGTTCGAAGTTCAATTTATTTTTGCTCCGGTAAGGTCAAGTAGCATCGTCTTAACAAGGCTAAAACGACTCAAAGGTTTCCAATAGACGAAGCAGATCGCTTTCCACCTCGGCCCCCATGTGAATTCGAAGAGCCCTTCGCCCACGGTCCAGCAGGACCTGAAAGTCACCTCTCGACTGGGCCGCTTTAACGACGCCAAAACTGTATTTCTGCTGAGGTACATCGATATCCTTCGCGTCATCGGAGGTGATCTGCAAGAAGACACCCTGATTCGCGCCGCCCTTGTAAGCCTGCCCGGTTGAATGCAAAAACCGCGGCCCGAATCCAAGACATGTAGCCACTTTATAATTACGAAGTACCGCCGCGCGAATTTCCTGAAGAATCTCCTCATTCTTCGAGGTCATTTCTACATAGGCGAGGATCGCAAAATAGTCATGGGGCCGAATCCGTGTGAGATGAGCTTCGACTACTTCCTTCGTCCCTGCGCCCTTGATCTGGCCAACCCTGCCGGAGAGTTCGCGGTCGCCAAAGAATGAATACCCATCCTCCGTGAGAAAAGGGTCATCAGACGGAAGGCGGCCTGACTTCTCGTAAGCCTCAGTTATCTTTCTGGCTTCGATTTTCGCCGATTCAACATCAGGCTGGTCAAAGGGATTGATTCCCATCACACTTCCCGCCACGGCCGTCGCAAATTCCCAACGAAAGAACTCCTGTCCAATAGACAGATTGTCCTCAAGCTTTATCTCGACATAGGGCTGCCCGACGTCCGACAGGTCGAACTTAAACCTGTCAAGGCGTTCATCCCCCTTGAGAGTTAAGAAAGCAAATACCCTGTCGTCAGCGTACCGGGCAGCATCGAGCTTTGCCTCGCGGTCGACGGGGATAATCGAAACTCCCTCTTTGCCGGTGCTTTCCGCTAAAAGTTGTTCGAGCCATGCTCCTAAATCGAATAGCTCCGGCGATGTAAAGATCGTAAGCTTGTCCCTGCCGTTTCTGTGACAAAGGCCCAACAGCAGGCCGAGCATCGCCCCTGCATTTCGGTCGGCTGCCAGTTCGCGGCATTCCGCGATCATCTCGAGCGCGCCTTCCAAAAGTCGTTGGACATCGATACCCATCGCCGCGGCGGGTATCAGCCCAAACACCGACAACGCCGAAAAGCGGCCTCCAACGGTCGGCTCACCATGAAAAACCTCCCAAAAACCATCCCGCGCCGCTTCGTTTTCAAGCCTTGAGCCGGGATCTGTAATAGCCACAAAGTGACTACCCGCTTTCGGTTGTCCGACGGAGTCTGCGACCCGTTCATAAAAATATTGCTTGAATGTGTTTGGCTCCAGCGTCGAACCGCTTTTGCTCGCGACGATGAACAGGGTTTTTTCGATGTCAAGAGCCTTTTCGAGGGTCTGGATGCGCGCCGGGACCGTCGAGTCAAGAATGTGAAAATTCTCCTTACCAAATGTAAGCGCAAATACCTCGGGGCAGAGAGACGAGCCGCCCATTCCGAGCAGCACTACATATTCAAATCCGGCTGAACCGACAGCGTCGTGGAACGCCTTGTATTTTTCCAACTGCCGATGCTCTTTCTTCACGATATCCAGCCAACCAAGCCACGCCTCTTCACCCGAATCTGTCCAGACTGTCGGGTCCTTATTCCATATTCGTTCCACGAGCCCCCCGCGGTAGGCGGCATTCAGCAGATCCGTGTAAGCAGTATCGAGATGATCGGGCAGTGAGTAATGAAATTCGTTCAGCATACCCGGTTAATCTATCACAAAGGGGCCGTTATTTTCGATCCTGAATCGGGCTGTAGTCCGGCCGGATTGCGACCGATTTCCGGAACCCAGGAATAAGGGATTCGTATTTATTAATGACATGTCAAAAACGAACTAATCGCTGCAACCAGACAGGCAAACTCGCTTTTATCAATTGCCAAAACGCCTTCGAGGCTTCGCATTATTGATTAATCGGTTAGTATCTTAGTAAGCAAAAGGAGCAAACGACAATGAGAAACATATTTTTGATCGCATTAATTGCCTTGATCTCGGTAATTTCGGGGTGTTCTTGGCGACAGCCAAGTGAAGGGACCGTTGAGGTTAAGACTATCTATGGCCAGGCCGTAGATGTCGTCTCAGCGGCCGACGGAGGTGTATACGAAGACGCTTACGGCTGGCACTGGCGCGACAATTACTACGAGGTTAACCTACGCGCCAAGACCGAGACGTTTAAGGTGTTTGCCTCCAGCAAGGACAATGCTGGACTCACTCTGCCAATTTCGATCACATATTCGATACCGGGCGATAAAAGAAACGTAATTGCCTATGTAAAGAAGTTTGGTCTAACGGAAGAAGAAAGAAAAGAGCGCAGGACCCCGGTCATCAAGAGCCGTATTGAAGACATAACAAGGAAGAATACCGCAAAGTTTGATGCCTATGAACTCCTTATCAGCCAGCAAGGTATACAGTCAGAGGCGTTAAAGGATCTCAAGATCATATTTAACGATCAATTGAATGCCAGAATCGAATCGGTCGTGGTTGGAAAACCCGATTTTATCGACGACGGGATTGAAGTGGCGGGCAGCCGCGTTGTTGCGGCGAAGAAGAAGCAGGAAGAAGAGGAAGCGTTGAAAAAGGCCGCTGAGACGCGCATCGAGAGGCTCAAGATCGAAGCGCAAACCTTCGAGAACCCGAAGATGTATCAGCTTGAACTACAAAAGCTGCGAATCGAGGAAGCCCAGGCTTGGGCCAAACATGCTGGTACTCTGGTCCTCGGAAGCGGAACGTCACCGATGATTCAGGTGAAATAGTATGGGAAGGATAGTCATATTGGCGTTGCTCGCAGTGGTAATCGGTACCATCGTCGTTATCGGTGGCTCGTATCTCGTCGTCTTTTGGCGGGATACGGTCCGTCGCTGGAAACTCGAAAAAGATGAGGACCGTAAACGGCAGATACGTGAAGCGAAGCAGGAGTTTATCGAATCGGCGAAGGCACTCGAGGATATAGGGAATAAAACGGATAAGCCTTAATTATTCCCATGAGGCGGTTTGCCTGTTAAGATCGTGACCCATGAGACACTTTTTGAAAGCGCTCGCGGTCGTCGTCTTTTCGTTTAATGTGTTCGGTTCAGACTGTGCCGAGCAAGCGAAGGTGGTAGCGCCCTCGATTGGTGCCGAGGCAAGGGCCGATTTTGAAATCAAGCAGGCGAAGGCGAAGGCGGACCATCAAAAAGATCCCAAAGACGCCGACGCGCTGATCTGGTTCGGAAGGCGTACCGCGTATCTCGGCGATTACAAGAAAGCGATTCACATTTATACGGAAGGCATCCGTATGCACCCGCGGGACGCGCGAATGTATCGGCACCGTGGACATCGGTTTATATCGATCCGGTGCTTTGACGATGCGATCAGGGATTTTGAAAGGGCGGCGGCGATTTTTGAGGGCGAACCCGATCAGGTTGAACCCGATGGCCTCCCCAATGCGTTGAACATCCCGACATCCACGCTTCAATCCAATACCTGGTATCACCTCGGACTTGCACATTATCTCAAAGGCGATTTTGATAAAGCGCTTGAAGCTTATCGGGCATGCATTTATGTTTCTGAAAACCCGGATATGTTTGTCGCAACAGCCAATTGGCTCTACGTCACGCTCAGAAAAATGGGGAAAAACAAAGAAGCTGCGGCTATCCTCGAAAAAGTAGATGACGATCTGGATGTCATCGAAAACGAAAGCTACTACGATCTCTTAAAGCTCTACAAGGGCAGCTTGAAGCCTGATGATTTCGTCGTCGGGAAAGCCGATGCGCTTTCCAACGCCAGTGTCCAGTATGGTTTGGGTAACTGGGAGTTGATCAATGGTAACAGGAATCTGGCGATGACGTATTTCAAGCGTGTTTTGGATGGCGACCAATGGTCTAGCTTTGGTTTCATCGCGGCAGAAGCTGAGATGAAACGGCTTGGGGCGACTGCTAACTGAGAATTGGAAACTGAGAGCTAAAAACTGAAAGTGTTAAGTGCTAGGGGTTGCCATAGACAGTTATGACACCATTCTCGAGCCTAATTCGTTTTTGAGACCAATGATAAGAATGACCATTTTTTTATCCGTTTACTTTTTGGTTGCAATGGACTATTCCGTCAAGCAACCTACGAGTGTGGAGTAAAGCACCGCACCCACAATTTATTCAAATTGCCCTTCTTTTAAAACAGAGATTGCCTTTTTATATTCTTTAAATTGCCACGCGTTTTAACGCGTGGATCTAAAAACGGCAGAAAAAAACGGGGCGGCTTCGAATCTGCAGATTCGAAGCCGCCCCGAAGCTTTAAGGCAGTGCCTTGCCACGTGCTAAAGCACGTGGCAACTGAAAGACCAAGCCAACCGGATCGACACATATCGCCCGAAACCGCAATACTTCCGGTTCTCATTTCTCAGTTTTCAGTTATCAGTCACTTCAAGTATCGCCGGTCCTTCAACTCATCCGGAAGCAGCGACTCGTTTTCATCGGAAGTGCTTTTCTTGCCATAACCAATTTCCTTCATCAGCCTTGTCGGTGCATTTCGTATCTCCATGGGAACAGGCAGGTTACCGTGAAGTCTCACGTCCTCCGCCGCCGCTTTGTAGGCATCGTATGCGCTCCGGTCTTTTTTGGCGTTCGAAAGATATGCCACCCCGTGAGCCAGATTAATCGCACATTCGGGGAGGCCGATCGTCTCGACGGCACGGAAAACCGCGTTCGCCACGACAAGCGCAGTTGGCTGTGAGAGCCCTATGTCTTCCGATGCAAAGATCACCATTCGCCGGGCGATAAACTTCGGGTCTTCCCCCGCGTCGATCATTCGCGCCATGTAATACATCGCCGCATCCGGTTTACTCGCCCGCATCGACTTTATAAATGCGCTGATCGTGTTGTAATGCTCTTCGCCCTTTTTGTCATAACGCAGGAATTTCGACTGAAGTGCATTATTGAGATTCTCAACATTGATCCCGGCATAGAGTTCGCTTGTGTTCTCAAGCATCGTGATCGCCTGGCGGGCGTCGCCGTTGGCCATCTCGATCATCCACGTTCTTGAGTCTTCGTCCAGATCGAACCCTGTGCGGCCGATTATCTCGGACATTTCCTTGTCATTTAGTTCTTGCAGAACAAATACACGCAGCCGCGAAAGCAAAGGTGAGATAACCTCAAAACTCGGGTTTTCGGTCGTCGCACCGATCAGCACCAGTTCCCCGTTCTCGACATAGGGCAGCAGGAAATCCTGCTGGGCCTTATTGAAGCGGTGGATCTCGTCCAGGAAAAGGACGCGGGGTTTGTCGCCGACCGTCCGGGTCTCAACGATTTTTCTGATGTCCGGTTTTCCGGCGGTAACGGCGGAGAGTTCGTAAAGCTCCGCGTTTATCGCATTTGAATAGATCCTCGCGAGGGTGGTTTTTCCTACTCCGGGAGGTCCCCAGAGAACAAAAGAGAAAACGTGGCCCTGTTCGATCGCTAGACGGAGAGGCTTCCCATCACCGACGAGGTGCTTCTGACCGACAAACCCGTCAAGCGTTTTGGGGCGGATTCGATTTGCTAATGGCGATTTCATTTGAATGGATAATTGCTGATTGAAAATGGATAATCGTCCAGTCAAGGTTACAATCCCTCGGAAAACTAATTTCGAATTGAATTGTCAGCCACCCGTTATCTATCTATCAGTCTTCTATTATCAGTTAACCGTTTCCAATTTTCAGTTGCCTCCTATCCACTCCAGAAGCATCGCCTCCTGCTTATGAAAGGCGTGCTCAGGATCACCGTTTTCCGCCATCGGCAGCTTAAAAAAGACCGAAAGCTGTTCCTGAATTCCCGACTGACCACGGCGTTTGGCAAGTTCCAGACATCTAGCGATCTCTATCGCAAGCGGCGCGGCGAGAATCGAGTCTTTGCATAGGAAGTTCACTTTTATCTGCATCGGCTGACCCAGAAATCCGCTTACATCGATGTTGTCCCATGCTTCCTTATCATCGCCGCGGGGTCTGTAATATCGAATATCCACGATATGGTCCTCGACGTCATAACCGAGAATACTTCTTAGAACGGAATGTTTGGTCTTCACTTTCGAGGCAAGCGATTCTTCGTTTGAGAGTGCGAGGCCGTCCCGATTGCCGAGAATATTTGTCGAATACCAGCCGTCAACTCTGAGCGCACGCGCCTTCAAGGCCGGAGCGAGCACCGTTTTGATAAAAGTCTGGCCGGTCTTGCCATCTTTTCCGGCCAGCGGGACTCCCGTTTTACGCGCGAGATCGGTCAACGCCGGTATGTCGGCCGCGACCGACGGTGTGAAGTTGCCGTATGGAACGCCTTCGAGAATCGCAGCATATGCGTAGAGAATCGCGGGAGACACAAGACTCGAATTTTCCGATATCGCCTTTTCAAAAGATTCAATTGACTCGAAAACCGGGGCCTGCTGATCGACGAGCTTTTCGGTCGACGCCAGGTTTATCACAACGGCTTCGCCGCATTCGGCTGCGAATTCTCTCAGCTGTTTTCTGACCCTTGCGATTGAATCTTCATGGTTGCCGGAATCACCGACATTGGCCCCTTCGATATTAGCGAGAAATGCCTTGTCCGCGATCGCACGCCACGGGCGTAACCCCCTGAGTTTGTCCTCGACAGAAGCAAATTGCCTGTGCGGAAGGACATCGTGCTCGGCGGCGGCGTCCGCAAGATTTGCGTCGTTCAAATCCCACCCTGCGAACCTTATGCGTTCGTAATCGGTCAGCTCCTCGCTCAGACCCGCCAGTGGTAGCCCGTTCGTTCCGATCAGCGCGAGCTTGAGAAGCTCAATTCCCGCGACCATCGTTGTTCCAACGGCGCCGCCCAGACCGACCACTGCGATCCCTAATGTTCGATTACTCATAAGAAAGTGGAATGATATCAACTATAAACTGAAAATGGATAGCGGATAACTGATAATTGGGTTTTGGACCTTCAGGCCTGAACGAGGCGGTTGAAGCGATACGTCCGAACCCAGAAAAAAACCGCGGAAAATCTCCGACATTATCGGTTATCAAATTGTCCCCTTTCCGTTTAAGTGCACATTGATCAGTCATTTCGCTCAATTGCGCGCGACGCTATCCTTCCGAGGGTGCCCACGAATTGATTAAAATGCGCGAACCTTTCGTCTGATGTAAATCCCATTGCGTAACGATAGTAAATCTGCTGAGCGATCACCGCGATCTTAAACGTACCGAAAACGTAGTAATAGGCGACATTTGAGACATCCCTTCCCGAAGCCTCCGCATACATCGAAACCAATTCTTCGCGAGATATCTGTTCCATCAAAACCCTTGGGTTAAAGGGCATCGACATCATTTCCTCGCCGGCTTCCGCCGACATCCAATAACCGAGCGTCGTACCGAGATCCATCAAAGGCGATCCGATAGTCGCCATCTCCCAGTCGAGGACCCCAACGATATTAGTCGGGTCCGCAGGATCCAACACGATGTTGTCAAATTTATAGTCGTTATGAACAAGAGCGGTATCGGTTTCAGTAGTCGGGATCTCTTCGTTCAACCATTTGATTGCGTTCTCAATTTCCGGCCAGTCATCCGTTTTCGATTTGAGATATCGTTTCGACCATCCCTCCACCTGACGCCTGGCATAACCTTCCGGCCTGCCAAGGTCGGCGAGTCCGGCAGCCTCATAATCGATCGAGTGCAAATCGGCAAGATTTTGCATAAACGTAAGCGCCGATTCCCGCGCGCGGTCAAATTTAAACGGCCATTCACCGCGGACAATAACCCCGCGACGCCTTTCCATCAGAAAGAATTCAGAACCGATTACCGATTCGTCATCGCAAAAAAGTAATGGAACCGGTGCTGGGCGATAGACGTGTGAAAGCCTGGAAAGGACACGAAACTCCCTGGACATATCGTGGGCGGTCTTGACTTGATTTCCAAATGGAGGGCGGCGCAAGACATAGTCATCATTGTCAAATGAGACACTGTATGTAAGATTGGAGCTTCCCGCAGGAAACTGCAGTACTTCGAGGCTATCGATTTCCCTGCCCAGTGCGGTTTGCAAATAGTCGCGAAGCGATCCCAGGTCGAGTTCTTCACCTTTCCGGGTTTTGTTAGTTTCCGGCATGGCTCGTACGTTTTATTCTACCAAGCATATTGAAAATACACTGCCCATGATTATTTTACTTTCCGCCATCATCGAGAAATCTGCAATTTACTCAGTGATCTTCGCGCTATTTTGCCTGACGGGTCTGGGTCAGCAGAGGTCAATTGCTTTTACGTTTGACGACCTTCCGATTTCCGGACGGGCAGACTCCATAGCCGTTGCAATTGATGTAAACAAACAACTCTTGGAAAAACTCAAGTTCGCCGGCATTACCGCCACGGGATTTGTGAACGAAGGAAAACTGTTTTTTCCGGGCGAGATCGACCGAAGGACGGCAATCCTCGAATCATGGCTCGTAGATGGTCACGACCTCGGAAACCATACATTCTCGCATATCGCAATAAACTCTGCTCCTTTCGAAACCTACAAAGAAGACCTAATACGGGGTGAAACGATTACCCGGATGCTACTCGAAAAGCGAGGCCGCAAGCTGCGGTATTTTCGTCATACGCAGTTGAGGACGGGTCCCACCGACGACTACCGCCGCCGGTTAACCGATTTTCTTCAATCGAGGAGCTATACCGTTGCCCCGGTCACTATCGACAGCAACGAGTATTTGTTTGCGGCCCGCTACCGTGAAGCGAAGGCCGCCAATGACGTACCCCGGATGCGGCGGATTGCCGGTGCATATCTCGAATACATGCAGAAGATTGTCGTTCACTTCGAGAAATTGAGTGCGGGATTCCTGGGATACGAGGTTAAACAGATCCTGCTGCTGCATGTAAATGAACTCAACGCGGATTGCATCGACGCATTGGCGTCGATGCTCCGGGATCGCAAATACGAGTTCATAACTCTTGAGCAGGCGCTCACGGACAAAGCTTATTCACTCCCCGAGGTCACGTCGCGGCGCGGTCTCTCATGGATTCACCGCTGGATGCTCGCGAAGGGCCTCGAAATGAAGGAAGAACCGGCGGAACCTGCCTGGATTCGGGTTGCGCAGGATCCGTCGTAAAGAGTCGGGATCAGACATTGCGCCCGTTTCACGTGTCGAGCCGGGCGCGGTTCATGCGTGAAAACAAAAATATTCAAGACCTCAAGTAATTGTTTAACAATCGGGGAAATAGTGTGTATAATTAGGGCTTATACAGTGCGAAACTTGTCGTACAACGAACCTGTTTACAAATGGCATCTATGTGGAGATGCCTCTTACTTCAACTCCTTTAATCATCCATTTCAAACCGAGACCGGTTTATCCTAAGTTTTTCGGAGGAATTATGTCGTACACACTCAAATTCGCGAGGGCACTCTCGGTCGCCGTATTAATCGCAACCCTTTCCATTCTAGCTTTCGCCGATACGATAAAACTAAAGGACGGCAGCACGATCAAAGGAAGGATCCTCAGCTTCACGAACGGGCAGTTTATAATTCTTATCGGAACTGGTGAAAGACAACGTCAAATGCGCTTTTTCGCTGACGAGATCGATTCAATTGAGTTCGATTCCAATCCGCCGGGTATTTCCACAAACGCGTCAGAAACCGTGCGTTCCGAGCCAAATTATTCTACGCAGACCGACGGATCTTCGACGATCATCACCGTCGGATCCACCTCAAAGACCCCGAATCCTCAACCGAATACGACCGTCGTTTCCAGTGCCCCGCCAAACGTCCCGACAACCTCCGGCGCGGCTGTCACGCCGATCCAAATTAAGGTGAAAGTGCTGGCTGACAACACGGCCAATGGCTGGACGAACGCCGGTTGGGTCGTCAGGAAAGGGCAACGCATCACAATCCGGAGCAACGGGCGGATCTCGCTCGGAAACGGCCGCTATTCCGGTCCAAACGGGATATCGACACTGCCCGACGAAAAGAAGCTGATCGGTGAAAAGCCTACCGGAAGCCTGATCGCCGTAATTGGCGACGACAACAATGATTTCATTTTTGTCGGCGAGGAACTTGAATTTGTCGCTAGCCGCGACGGTGCATTGTTTCTCGGCGTCAACGAGGGAATTCTCGACGACAATTCCGGCTCTTTTGACGTTACCGTCGAAATCGATCCGCGGGTCGGTACCTGATTCGATTTACAATTCGTGAAAACTGGAGCGCCCGGAAGGGCGCTTCTTTTGATTTTCGTCCCTTAAATCTTGATTTATGCCAACCAAAAGCGGAGAATCGGTATCTAAAGATCTGCTTACAAACCACGTGAAAGAATAGCTATGCGATCATCCACTTTTCGAAAATTCGCTTTGGTATTGGCGATCCTGGCGCTTTTTGCCGCAGGATCGGTAACACTCGTAAACGGCCAATCGAGACCGCAACGCCCAAAAAAGACCGATAGTAAAAAGAACACCCGGCCGGTACCGAAAACAGCCGAGGAGCTTCAAAAGGAAAAGGAAGCGGCGGAACAGGCGGAACGTGACCGCCAAGCGATTGTCGACGATGAAGTACTGGTCATCGACACCAAACTCGTTAACGTAGATACGGTCGTCTACGAAAAGAAGTCGGGCCGCATCGTAACCGGTCTTACAAAAGAGAATTTTACCGTGCTCGAGGAAGGTGTCGAGCAAACCATAACCAACTTTTCGATGCCCGACGCGCCGATCACGGTCACCCTGGTGGTCGAGTACAGCAGGTGGAGCGAGATTTTCGGCCGTGCAGTCGGCGGGCGGTTCGAACCCGGGCATTACGAGGTCATAAGACCCGTAGCGCAGTACGTTTCGACCTTTATCAAACCGCCAAACGACTACGCATCGGTAATCGCCTTTGATAACCGACCGACTCCAATTACCGATTTTACAAACGATCCGAATCGGCTGAGGCAGACCGTAAATCTGCTCTTGAGAAACCGGCCGGCATTTCGCGAGAACAATCTTTTCGACGCGATGAAATTTGCTCTTGTCGGCGGACGCGCCGATGCGGTTGTGCTTGAAGATTCCGAGGAAAATAAGATCGAGTATGGCGGGATGGTGGATATCAAGACAGGTCGCCGGGCAATTATCTTGATTGCCTCCGGTATAGACACCTTTAGCCGTATCAATTACGACGAGGCCCGGAAGCTTGTCGAAACGTCCGGCGTGCCGTTTTTTATTATCAGCACCGGAAATATGTTCTACAAGAGATACGAACACCTGATGGACGCCAGGGACACGATTTCGGGCTTTCCCGGAAGGCTTACGTTTCTTCAGGCCAGAAACGCTATGAATGTTTTTGCGAGGGATTCCGGCGGCGCGCACTTTGAAATGACATTCCCCGGCGAGGTCCCCTCGATACTCCAGTCGATCGATGCCCTGATGCGTAATCAGTACAGTATTGCGTACGACGCCAACCCGAATCTTAAACCGGGGAAAAAATACAAGATTAAAGTCATGGTCGATGTAAACGGCGACGGCAAGTTTGATAACAAGAAATACGAAGTTAAACACAGACCCTATTACCGCGCCCCGGAAGAAGAAAAGAAAGACGAGAGTTAGAGTTTGTGGACTTTTGAGCTTTTGAAAATGCCGCCTCGAGGGCGGCTTTTTTTGTACATAGCGATGTGACTTTTCGCTTTGAGAGATTTAGGCGGCCCACAGTTTCAGGCGAAACTGGTCATTGCCCGTCGTTAGCTCCGGACGTTCGCCGGAGAAGAGTTCGGACTGTTTGAGGACCATGGGGAGACCGCCATTGGGTATATTCACTCCATATTCCCTCCGGCAGAAAATCGAAGCGATCTGCGGATTAACGCGTTGCGTGATCCCGTACCTGATGGCGCGGGAGGCCGGCGGGACGAATCCCTGTGTGCGCCGCGGGTTAGCAAACTCGATTGCGTTCTCATAGATGTTGATCTCAGTGTCGATCTCGCGGAGCGCTAGATCGCGATGCATGATCAGGTTCGCAACCGCCTCCTTGACGGCATAGAGATGATAAGCAGGGCGGCGCGGCGCTTCCCCGGTACGGATTTTGGGCTTTCCCAAACGGTGTTTGTAGAGATCGCAAAATTTTTCGATAAAAGCAAAAGAAGAATCGAACAGCGATAGTAAATTCCCTTCAACCTGCTCTGCTTCAACGATTTCCTCTGATCCGAATTTTCCCGAGAATCGGGTCAACGAAACGCCTGCGTTGGGTATCGCCTGCGCGACCTTCTCGTTCTTACCGAAAAGCAAAACGCCTGCAACCGTCGGCACAAAGTCCTCGTTCCGTCCGATCGCTAAAAGGAGATCGCGCTTGAGGACAGTTCTCGTCTCATAGGCGCCGTGGTTCGTATTGCCGTTTGTCCCAAACGCCCCTACGAAGCTCCAAAGAACCGCATCGTCAAAATCCTCGGCGGCGAATTTCGAGAGTGGTATGTTTTCGTACGAGAGGGGCCGCGCTTCGCCGATGAGCGTTGAAAGCTCATCTCTGGTTGCCTCCCGTTTATCTGGTCCGATCCTGATGTAGAACTTTCCGTTGTGGGTTCTGTACGGCCGGCTCTTTCCCTGTATTTCAAGAGCGACGATCAGCCGCCCGTTATCGAATGCCACCGTATCCAAAAGTGGTACGATCGGAGGAACGACTTCTTCCCTGCAGATCCGGACGAGTTCGTTCTGAACGCGTTCCGGGTAACGCAGACCCTGAATCAAAAGCTGATCGGTAACTCCGAAGACGATCGTCCCCCCGGCCGTATTCGCCAATGCGACGATTTCCTGCGCAATTTTTCCGGAGTTGGAAAGCTTTAATTTAAGCTCGAGATATGAATCTTCACCGGCTCTGATAAGCCGGATCAATTCGGTTCGGGTGGTTTGAGGAAGCGGCTGATTAAGAACGTATTCCTGGTAGGAACGTTCGGATGATGAGACATGCCGCTGGCTGTTGCGATATTTTTTGCGTGCCATTTTCAAACGCAGACTATTTTCTAATGACGGTGTCCACATACCGCCCGAACCGCCCATGCGGTCACTGGTATTGAGTCTATTGAATCATTGAATAAGCACGCAGGGCAAGGGAAGCAGGCAAAGTCTGCTGTATTTACCCCATCGACGAGGTTTTTGAAATTGAGAGTGTTCGCGATCTTTATTATCATTGCCGACTTTGCAAACGCAGAATACATTGGTGGCATTGAGAAATTTCTAACCGCTGCCTATGTTGCTGGCACTCCAAACCGTTTCAGATTACTTAACGAAAGTTGTCAAAAACTGGTAAGATACGGCAACTAAGTCAATTTCGCCTAACCGAATAGATCCTCCCGAAGATCGGATGGTGTTGGAAATTTGTCGATCCGGCACGCAAATGAGGTTCCGGCAACGAGTTTTTGAAAATCGAAGAGCGATTGATAGTATTTTTAGATAAACGTGGAAACTGAATTCATAAAGGCATACATCGGGCTCGGCTCGAACGACGGGTACCGTTCGGGTAACATCTTGCTCGCCGTGCGCGGATTGATGGAAGCCGGCTTTCGTGTCATGCGACTGTCAGCGCTGTATGAAACCGAACCGGTCGCAGTCAATGACCATCGTCCGTACCTGAATATGGTTGCTGAAATAGAAGTCAAAAACATCACGCCGTCCCAAATAATGGCGAGAATGGTAAGGATCGAGTATTTACTCGGACGACGCCATAAGTTCCTGAAATCACCTCGGACCATTGACCTGGATTTACTTATATTCGGAGAAACCCGAATCGACACCGACTTTGTGACCGTTCCGCACCCGCGATTGCACGAGCGGAAGTTTGTCCTTGTCCCGATGGCCGAACTCGTTCCCGATTTGGTCCATCCGGTTGAGAAAAAGACAATGCTCGAGCTTCTTGAGGCAGTCGACGACGCTTCCAAGGTAGAACGCTGGAGTCCGGATCCCAGGACCAAACTCGAATCCGAGGCCGTCACCTCCGGAGCAACCTCCTCAAACTAGATTAAATCCCTGTAAATCGCTACACTTATGTGATTCTATGGCCTATTTAAAACCAGACAGACCCGAGAAGGTTTACGTCCCTGCGCTGAGGAAAGCAAAGAAAAAAGGGAAAAAGCTGGTTTGCCTGACAGCCTACGATTACCCGACGGCGAGGATTGTCGATGAGGCTGGAGTCGACATCATCCTCGTCGGAGACAGCATCGGAAACGTAATCCACGGCTACGGAAATACAATTCCAGTGACATTGGAAGAAATTGTCTCGGCGACCAAGGCGGTCAACCGCGGTTCCAGCAGAGCGCTCATTGTTTCCGACATGCCCTACGGGAGCTATCACATCAACGAGGACGAAACCGTCGCGAATGCGCTCGAGCTGATGAAACACGGGGGCGCCGAAGCAGTCAAACTCGAGGGCGGGCGCAACCGTGTAAAGCTTGTAAAACGAATCGTCGACGAGGAAATCCCGGTAATGGCACATATCGGGCTGACACCTCAATCGGTCCACAAGCTGGGCGGTTACAGAGTTCAGGGGAAAACCAACGAGGCTGCGCAAGCGTTGATTGACGATGCCAAAATGCTTCAGGACGCCGGTGCTTTTGCAATCGTGCTGGAACTTGTACCACGCGAAATTGCGGAGATGGTAACGAATGCGCTTGAGATTTCAACAGTTGGGATCGGTGCCGGAGCAGTTTGCGACATACAGGTCCTCGTACTGCATGATCTTGTCGGATTAACCTTTGGGCGCTTGCCGCGGTTTGTGCGCCAATATGCGGATCTCAGAACAAAGATGACTGAAGCCGTTCAGGCATGGATGGATGACGTCAAGAGCGGCGAGTACCCCAACGATGACGAGTCTTACGGCCTTCCCGATGCGGTTGACATCGAGGAGCTGCAAAGTTAGCACGAAGAGCATGGAGATTATCAACAGGCGTCAACGAATGTTCTCCCTCTCGCGGCAACTCCGCCGCGAGGAAAAGGTGATTGGGCTTGTCCCAACGATGGGTGCGCTTCATGAAGGACACCTGAGCCTGATCAAAAAGGCAAGGCAGATGTGCGACGTCGTCATCGTCTCGATTTTTGTAAACCCCGCGCAATTCAACGAGCGTTCCGACTTCGAGAATTATCCGCGGGATCTGACTGCCGACACTTCGATACTCGCGAATCTCCATGTCGACTACGTGTTTGCACCCGCCCCAGATGAGATTTACCCCGAAAATTTTTCAACCTATGTAACAGTTGACGATCTCTCGATAAAACTTGAGGGGGCCTCAAGACCGGGTCATTTTCGGGGTGTCTCGACAGTGGTCACCATACTTTTTAATACAGTTCGTCCTGATTTCGGATTTTTCGGACAAAAGGACGCCCAGCAAGTGGCGATTATTCAGAGACTTACGCGTGATCTGGGATTTGAGACCGAGATCGTCGTGATGCCGATCGTCCGGGAAGAAAACGGTCTCGCAATGTCTTCTCGCAACGATCTTTTGACGCCCGAGCAGAGATCCGCGGCGGCCGTAATGCACCAATCGCTCGAGGAAGGACGTGGACTTGCCGAATCGGGCGAATCAAATGCTTCGGAAATCGCCGAAATCGTGCGCGGGACGATCGAGAAAGAACCTCAGGCCGCGATCGATTATGTCGCTGTCGTCGACAACGAGACTCTGGAACCAATCGACCGGTTATCTGGAAGTGTTGCATTGGTTGCGGTTGCGGTTCGTTTTGGCAACGTGAGGTTGATAGATAACATCGTATTGGGTGACTCCGACTGATTTGGAACCAAAGTTGCTGGATATTGTTTAGGAGTCTTCGGACAGGAGAAAAACGATGAAAACAGCCAGATTGATGCTTGTCTCAATATGCCTTTTGTTTGCTATGACATTGAGTGTGTCGGCTCAAAAGATCGTTTTTACTTCTCTTGAAGGAGATTTGATCGATGTCGAGGCTCAGGCAGATAAGGTCGTCGTAATGGCGATCGGAGCGAGCTGGCTGCCGCTCTCGAATGATCAGGCGGATACGGTTAATAAACTCGCCACGAAATATGCGGGCCGCGACGATATCGTTTTTTATTTTATTACAACCGATTCCGAATCGGCGAAATCCAAGAACTATGCAAGCAACGACGACATTCGCAAGTTTGTCGATCGTAACAGGCTAAACGTAACGATTCTAAGAGATAACGAAGGTCAGAACTCGATATCGAAATACCAGCTCGAAGAACTGCCGGCATTTATCATTCTCGATAAACAAGGCAAGCCGGATGGCCAGCCAATTACCGGCATCGATCCGTTTAGCGAGGTTGACACCGCTGAAATCGTCTCAAAACGCATCGATAGGCTCTTGTGATTACGAAACTGGTTTCTTTCGTTCACTCTTTGGAACAGCCGCGACAGCTTTTTGCTCGCCATGCGCCGGAATACCCTTTATAAGGATGAGATAGGCCAACTCTACGAACAAGAGCGAGGCAAACACCAACGCCCCCGAGGCGAAATATTCGTCCGGGAGCGCGAGGGTCAGTTCCCAGACATACCCGTTCAAAACCCACAACACGACGCCGGCCACCGCAAAATAAAACACCGAACCGAGCCAGTAAACTCTCAATGATAAGACCGCGATCCTGACGCACTCGCCGATCCCAAAAATAAGCAGGATCCCAATCGACGAATAAAGCAATCCTTCCTTAAGAGGCGGAAGCGCGTTTATCAGCGGCTCCGGCATTGCGAACCAAATTCCCCCGGCCATCAAAAACGTGATTCCGTAAAGAAATCCAAGGGTCTGTGCGAAATGGGCAACTCTCA
>JAOTWT010000359.1 GCA_029862725.1 Acidobacteriota bacterium
TGAAATACATGCACCTCGTGCGCTGGTTCAGGTTTCCGCCGTTTGTCGCCGCGTTCCGGATCTGCGCCGAAGCTCCGGCCAGAATCGCCTGCGTCAGCATCGGAAAATTTTCGCGTATCAATTCGTGATTTGCCGTGTCCTTGTTAGTCGCCAGCGCGCCGATCGATACCTTGTCGCGTTTTGATTCGATTTTGGAAAGCTTCAGGCCGTTGATATCGACCAACTTCGTCGGTCGCGCGACATCCTCTTTCATCAAATCTACTATATTTGTCCCGCCCGCAAGGTAATGGGCGGCCTCTTCTCCTGCTACCGCCTTTGCCGCGCCTCTCACGTCTCTTGCCTTTTCGTACTTAAACGGTCTCATCGCGGCCCTCCTTTTCAGAATTGTAGAAACTCCA
This sequence comes from Acidobacteriota bacterium, assembly GCA_029862725.1. Lineage (GTDB taxonomy): Bacteria > Acidobacteriota > Blastocatellia > Pyrinomonadales > Pyrinomonadaceae > Aridibacter. The sequence continues at coordinate 399 of JAOTWT010000359.1, forward strand.
GGTCTGGGCGACCTCGCGACCGCTGTGGACTTCCTGAATCGCCTTGATGATGTTTGGATAAGCACCGCAGCGGCAGAGATTGCCGGCCATCCGCTCTCGTATCTCATCATCCGATAACTGGAGCGACTTGGCTTTCACAGAGGGATCAGCGCTCAGGTATGAGAGCTCACCATTTTTTGCCTCATCGAGCAGTGCGACCGAGGAACAGATCTGACCCGGTGTGCAATAACCGCACTGGAACCCATCGTGCTCGATAAATGCGGCCTGGATCGGGTGAAGCGATTCGCCCTCCGCAATCCCTTCGATCGTCGTGACCTCTTTCCCTTCGCATGTCGCAGTCAGAAGAAGACATGAAAGAACGCGCTCCCCGTCGATTATCACCGTGCAGGCCCCGCACTGGCCGCGATCGCATCCTTTTTTGGAACCGGTCAGCGCAAGTCGTTCACGAAGCGTGTCGAGAAGTGTCATACGCGAGTCCACCTCGAGGGCCTGCTTTTCGCCGTTGACCTTGAGTGCCACCTTGACGGCATTTTCCAATGCGATTTTGGATTCGGCCGTCTCTGCCATGCGCCCGGTTGCCGCCAGAGCTTCCTGCTCGGCAAGTATCTGCAACGCCAGCAGACTAAAGCCTGCGGTCCCGACCTGACCGAGGAATCTTCGGCGCGACTCGCCGTAAAGCCCTAGTTCTTCTAAGAGCTGCTCTTCGTCATCCGACATTGCGTTTGCACAAGGCCTTTCGTCGAATTCATTTTCCATATGAAACTTCTCCTGGATGTTTCGGGTTAGTTGAAATTTTGTTTGTTCCTATCAATATACCCCCTTCGCGCTGGACTTCCAAACAATTTGAGATATGCCTAAAGCTTCATTCTTTTTCTCGACGCAAAGGACGCCAGGGACAAAAAGCACGCTACTTTACTATTCGTGATTGCGCAGTCGATTGGTGCGTTATCTGCATCGACTCGCATAGAACAAACAAATCCATGTTTTCTTTGCAAACATTGCGTCCCTGGCGTCCCTTGCGTTGAAATATTGGTGAGTCAATTGGCAAATGCGTTGAATATTAATTGAGTCAGCTTGGCGAATCGCAACTCATCTATCAAAATGAAAGTCCGTGAAAAAATACGTCGTAAAACGAAGAAAAAGCGGGCTGCCCCAGCAACTGACCCGTTACCGGGAAGAGCTCAACGACCAACAGTTCAAGGTCGTTACCTCGAAACCGGGGGCGGCTCTCGTGATCGCCGGTGCGGGAACGGGCAAAACTCGCACGATCACTTACCGCGTCGCATACCTTCTCGAACAGGGCGTCTCGCCTGACCGGATCCTGCTCGCGACGTTTACCAACCGTGCCGCCCGGGAAATGCTGGGCCGCGTAGAGACACTTACTGGTTCTCAAAACGTACACCGCGTCTGGGGCGGTACATTTCACCGTATCGCCAACCTCGTTTTAAGGCGCCATGGCACTTCGATAGGTTTTGACTCGAATTACTCGATACTCGACAGCGAGGACTCGCGAGATTTTATAAACGTCTGCATCGATGAATCGGCGATCGATACAAGATCAAAACGTTTTCCAAAGGCGAATGTCATCCAGAACATCATCTCCTACGCGCACAACACCGATCATCCGATCGAGAAGGTGATCGTCGGCAAGTACCCCTATTTCGAAATGCTTACGAAGCAGATTGAACGGGTCGCGTTCAACTACGCCGAGCGGAAGCGCGAACGGAACGTGATGGACTACGACGACCTGCTCCTCCACTGGAAAGCCCTGCTGCTCGAGAAACCGGAGATCAAAGAGCTCTACGCTGAGCAGTTCCAACACATACTGGTCGATGAATACCAGGATACAAACCGGCTTCAGGCCGAGATCATCGATCTCCTCGCGGTCACATACCGCAATGTGATGGTAGTCGGCGACGATGCCCAAAGCATCTTCGGATGGCGGGGCGCCGAGTTTACGAACATCTACCAGTTTGGCGAGCGCTATCCGGAAGCGACGGGCTACAAGCTTGAAAAGAACTACCGGTCGACTCCCGAAATACTGGGCCTCGCCAATTCGTCGATTGCCGGTAACAAGAAACAGTTCGCGAAGGTGCTTGAAGCGATAAGACCGTCGAGCGGAATACTGCCCGCCTTGGTACCTTGTTCGGATGTCGACCAGCAGTCGGCTTTTGTCGCATCGCGAATACTTGAGCTCCGCGACGAAGGCACGTCGCTTGAAGACATGGCCGTGATCTACAGGTCCCATTACCACTCGGTCGAACTTCAGCTGGAACTGACCAGGCGAAACATCCCGTACCGGGTCCAGTCGGGTGTCCGGTTTTTTGAGCAGGCGCACATCAAGGACGTGATCTCTCATCTAAAGATCATCGTCAACCCGCGCGACGAACTGGCCTGGACGCGAATACTCAAGATGATCCCGGGGATCGGCAATGTGACGGCGGGCAAGGTTTTCGAGAGCGTCGCTGCGGTGACGCTCGGGGATGGAGAGATCGGTGGACGCGGAGACGGGGGCTTATTTGCCGAACTTCCGCCCGGCGATTCATCTTCAACCAAACTATCCGAACGGCGTGTCACCGCTTCCTCACATCACCCCGTCCCGGATGCGCTTCGCAATTTCAAGGCCCGCGTCGCAAAGCCATGGGATCGTTTTGTTTCGCTCGTCGAAGCACTCGTCTCCGATGAAAACCGCGACAAGCCCGCAAAACAGATAGAGCTGATCCTCGAAAGCGGTTACCAGGACCATCTCAATGCTACATATGAAAACGCAGATGCGCGCCTTGAAGACCTTCAGGGACTTGCGATGTACGCTTCCAAATACGAAACGACCGAGGACTTTTTATCCGAGCTCGCGCTGATCTCGACCGAGAGGTTTCAGGAGCCGCAAGGAGTTGCCGGCGAGGACGTCGTGATGGGCGGTGAAGAAGACGAATACCTGACTTTGACGAGCGTTCACCAGGCCAAGGGGCTCGAATGGAATGCGGTATTCCTGATCTGGACCGCCGAAGGCAAGTTCCCCTCTCCCAGGTCCTTACGGGAACTCGACAGCGAGGAGGAAGAAAGACGCCTCTGGTATGTCGCCCTGACGCGCGCAAAAGACGAGCTCTATCTGACCTATCCGCTGTTGATGATTGATTACCAGCGCCAGGCCGTGCTGCAAAAACCCTCGCGCTTTATCACCGAATGCCCGCCCGCGCTTTTTGAGATCTGGAATCTTGAAGAAGAGATACGGGAATGGGACGACCCGGTCGATGTTGAAGAAGATAAAAAGGAATACTTGAATTGAAAAGCGTTCAATCGGAAGTAGATATTGGATCAGCCCGCAAAAATGTTGCGTTTAGAGCCGCGCTTGCGCGGCCAATCGGGCAGTCCCGATCAAAAGCTCGCAGACAATTCAATACTCGTCATGCTTGCACGACGCGGCAACGCATGCTGTCGCATTAACGCGATTCAAAATCTCGTGGCCAGTCAACTAAACCGGCCCGCTAATCGTTGCTCCGATCGCTCTTCGAATTGACGTCCCTTTCTTATCGAATCCCGTTCACAACATCACCCG
>JAOTWT010000360.1 GCA_029862725.1 Acidobacteriota bacterium
GCTGCTCGGCCGCTGATCCGGCATCTTCCTCGATAATCGCCACCTGGTATAAGAACATCCTTAAAATATCGCTATCTAGGTCTTTACTGAATGCCCTTTCGCAGGTCTCCTTCACCTCGTTCAAACGACCCAGTGAAAGCATTGGTTCTGCGAGGTTTATATAAGCGACCGCATTATTCGAGTCGAGTTTGATTGCCTCGCGCGCCGTTTCAATCGCCTTTAAAGACTGGCCGATCCGTTCGTAGGAATCAGAAAGATTGATTGCCGCGACGACATGAGAAGGATATGTCTTTCGCCAGAGATCGAGAATATCAATCGCTTTCTCGACCTCGCCGGTAACGAACTTGTAATAAAAATAGGTGATCCGAAGCTTTTCATTCTCACTCACAGACTCACGCAAATCGAAAGCCTTTTTGATCATTTCGATCGCGAGTGACCACTGGTTCGTATTTGCGTAGATGACTGCCAAGCCTGAATAGACCGAGGCAAAATTGGGATCAAATTCGAGCGCTTTTTTATAAAAGGGAATTGCCTCGAGTGTTTTTCCGAGATTCTGTTGTTCGTAGGCCAGCGTAAAATACTCAAGAGCCTCCAAAGACGATGTGGTAGCAAACTCAACGGGGATATCGAATTTCTGGATAGAACTGAGGCTTTCACCAAGATTCTCGCGCAGGCCGGTTGCAGCTTTTCCAAGCGCCGTGAGGACTTCTTCCTTCGATTGAACCTGTTCGAATTGTCGACCAAGACTCTCACCGGTACGGGCATTGATCGCTTCCAGGGTGAGCACATAAGTCGAGCCCATCGAGCTGACTGAACCGGTAATAAATGCCTTCAATCCCTGTCTCAAACAGATCTCATAACCCAGTTCCTTTGTGACGCGTTCGGTTCCTTTCCTTCCCATCCACCCGAGCGTTTGGCGAATCTTGGTATCCGGGAAGATATCGAGGTAAGGCGATTGGGAAAGAGAAAACGCGAGCGCGGTCTTGAGGGTCTGGTCGAAAATTGACTCGCCCGTTGTGTTTTCGAATTCAGTCAACAGCAGCGCATCTTTGTTCCCGTCGGTGGTCGTTGTTGAAACAGGGGCAGTCTTGCGCTGATCCGGTTTGTTGGGGACAGCTGTCTGTTCTAGTCGTGCCTCAAGCAGAAGTTCTTCGCGAAGATCTTTCAGATCAACGAGGAGGTCTTTGGTCGAGTGATACCGTTGGTCACGCTTCTTTTTGAGAGTCTTCTTTACGATCCGTTGAAGTTCCACCGGAAGATGGGGCGCCAGGGAACTAAGCGGCGGAGGTTCGGAAGTGATGATTGCGGCAAGTATGTCGGTCATCGTTTCGCCGCCGAACGGAGCCTCGCCACCGAGCAGTTCGTACAGCACCACACCGAAACTAAAAACATCGGACCGAGCATCGATCTCCTTGCCGCGTGCCTGCTCGGGTGACATGTAGGAGACCGTACCCATCACTACACCGGGATGAGTATTGACCAGTTTTCTTGTCGCGTCCTCAGCGTCGGCGGATGGGATCAGGTTCTCGGTCAGCTTTGCTAGCCCAAAATCCAGGATTTTGACGTAACCGTCGGGCCGGATCATGATGTTCTCTGGTTTCACATCGCGGTGGATAATCCCGTTGTCGTGAGCGGCGGAGAGCGCTTCCGCGGTTTGGATCACGATCGAGAGAACCTCATCAAATGAAATCCGTCCGGCATCCATTCTTTCGCGAAGTGTCTGGCCGTCGATGAATTCTGTTGCAATGAAATGAGATCCGTCGGACTCACCAATTTCGTAAACTGTGATGATATTGGGATGATTTAACGCAGATGCCGCGCGTGCTTCCTGTTTGAAACGGTTTAGCCCTTCTGAATCAACCGAAAACTTATCGGGCAGTACTTTCAAAGCGACTTGCCTGCCGAGCTCTTTATCCTCGGCGAGAAACACCTTCCCCATTCCGCCTTCGCCGATTTGAGATACAACCTGGAATCTTCCAAAGTATTCTTTTGGGGTAGCTGACATATATCTGGTGATTCGCAAGGCTGTGCCGAACGAAGCTTCTTACCGGATGAATCTACTTGTCTGTATTGGTTAGATAATACAAGAATTGTTTGGTATTTGGAACAAGTGTGCCAGAGTCGGTATTAAGAATAGCCTGCGGACCATCGACCGGGTATAAGTCACAGTTACGAAACCAGATCAACGTGTTGCAGCAAACAAAGATCGTCTTATTTGTGGCGGTATGTAATTCTGCCTTTTGTCAGATCGTAGGGAGACATCTCAATGTCGACCTGATCGCCGATCAAAACGCGGATCCGGTTTCGACGCATTTTGCCTGAGATTTGTCCCTCAACGATATGTTCGGTTTTATCAACCTGGATCTTAAAACGGCCGCCGCGTTGCTTATCAATCACGAGCCCGCCCACTTCTACCATTTCTTCTTTCATATGTTTTTATCCTCTCGTTTGTCGTCCCGATCGTATTGACCGGAAAAGACAAAAGTTGTTTTTCAAATACAAAAAACATCCCCGGCATTGATTTCAGCCGGAGATGTTTTTTAATTGCCGCTTTCGGTAAGGTGTTTGACCTCAGAAGCGAGAACCGCCCTAGTAGGAGCCGGCGCTGCGATTTTCGCGCGGTTTGGCCAAATTGACTTTCAATTCACGACCGCCAATTTCTTTGCCGTTGAGCTGCGAAATGGCGCTTTCTCCTTCTGCCTGACTCGACATTTCTACAAATGCGAATCCGCGCGAACGGCCCGTGTCGCGGTCTTCGATCAAATTGGTTGATTCAACCGTTCCGATTTCGCCGAACATTTTTTCCAAATCCTGTGTTGATGTGTCGAAGGAAAGATTTCCTACGTATAATTTCATTGACATAAATACTATTTACCTTTTCCCAAAAGATTTGGGAATTTCAAAAGAAGTGTCGAATCGAATTTGGCTTCGGAGAATAAAACGGTGATCTGACGAAGAATCGGTTTCGGTGTCTCAAGAATTTCAAGAGCAACTTCTGTAACTAAAAATGAACCTGCTCTCGAACTTATCCAAAAAAACCGTCTTTGACGAGCACATCAATATATGATGCAAGAGAAGGATTGGTACTGTTATGATGCGCTTTTAACCGGATAGTTGCAAGGTGTATTCACAAACTCTTTTTGCGGAGCTGTTTTATCATCATCGGATCATGCCAAAACTCAGGTGGTCGGGCCGTTTGTCTTGATGCTCTTTACGATTCCCCGGACATGGTCGATTGGGGGCAGGAACAGACATATCGAAACAATCGAAAACAAAATTAATCTGAGAGTTCGATTTGAGCCGATCAGCATTCGATCCCCGACATGAACGCAGAACTTTTTTGGATGCCCCTCGGATACGTTGCCTGAAGTTAGCTTTAATCTTTTGTCGATCAACTTCGCTTATTCTTCTGTGTGGTCAAACGAACAAACCGCCTATTCGCCTTGCCCAAAACGGCGGTCTTCCAGCACCCTTCTTATAAATCATCCCTCGCGGTTGACGGCCTGTTCCCAGTCTTTACTGTCAAGGGCCGATTTTAGAGACCTGAGCACTCTGGTAGTCGTTTGTAGGTCCTCCAAATCGATATCTTCAACGAGTATCGGGAGCAGTTTTGCTTCGCGCCGTGCAGTATCCCTGGCAAGCTGAACGCCCTTGGGCGTTGCGGCAACCAAGCGCGAACGTTTATGCGCTGGATTTTCGATCATTTCAACTAACCCATCCGATACAAGCACGTTCACAAGCTGCTGAATGTGTTGACGCGACACACCGCGAAACCGCGCCATCTGGGGAACCGTCTGCGAACCATTGCGCAAAAGGTCCCTCAAAATACTGCGACGACCAGAAGAATGGGCGCCTTCACCGACAATTTCCTCAGCCGCCTTCCTCATTCGAAAGTAGAGCAGGGCCGCGGTCGTCGTGAGTTCGTCCACGGCCGCT
>JAOTWT010000361.1 GCA_029862725.1 Acidobacteriota bacterium
GTGGAAGGGGTGCTGTTGTGCTCCCTTTATGTTCCACTGCTGGATATGGCCTGCAGCGAGGTCAAAATTCGCATTGTAGTGGTCGAACTTGCTTCCGTTGATCGTTCTGGCTCCCATGCTGATCTTTTGGAAATTGGTAGGAGTCTCATTGAGAAGATCGCGAAGGTAATCCGGACGACGGGCTGACCAGGTCGAAAAACCATCTGCATTATACGGATGAGGACCGCCATCGCTGACCCCGTCTACGAAGATGCCAGCCACCTGAGTTCCATCAATTGTGATGCCGCTGTCAGAACCGCACCTGACCGCGAGATCTGCCCTGGAGGCCCCCGTTATCGTGATCGAGTTTGAGGCGAGATCAAGAGGTGCCTCCGTCCGCCATACGCCGTCTCGCGCCATCAGGGCGACTTCACACTCAGAACCGATCTGAATCGTTTTTTCCTTGGAAACTCTGTCTGCCAGAAGAATGCGAAAATGCTGCCAGGTATCCGGCGGCATGCAAAGGTTGCCATTCACCTCGCCGTTAACCGTCCAGGTCGGACTCAGTGTTCCCGTGATTAACGTATCGCCACCCGTTCCGGCTACCGCGGGATCGAGAAAGCCCATTACAAGCGGCCTCTCTGTCATTGCTGCGACATTTGCAGGGAGTCCATCATTGCCATCATCGATAATGATCAGGCCAAACAACCCGCCGGAGACCTGAAGAAAGGTCGAGCCGTGGTGGTGCGCATGATACCAATATGTTCCCCCCATATGATCCGCCGGGATCTCATAGACGAAGTCCCCACCGAATTGACCTTCAAAAGCCCGCGTCACGTCGTCACTTGGCGTCTCACCCGAAATGTGAACTCCATGAGTGTGTATATTACTCACGTTGGGATCTTTGAAGACGTTTGTTTCAGCACTAAGAGGTTCATAAGGAAGGGTGTTGTGAAACCTCAACACATATTTATTGCCCGGCACCATCTTCAAGGTTGGTCCGGGTATTGAATACGCAGATCCGGCTTGACGATAGGCACGGGTGGTGATTGTTTCACCGCCAATATTAAAGGTGGCCACGCCAACCTCCATCGTTCCCAAATAATACGGATTCCCCGCGTCATCTATTCTCGATTCCCAGACGAACTCCGTAGGGTCCGATATCACATCGTTTGTAGGGCAGGACGCAATATTCCCCAAAACTGTCCAGCTTAAAGCAAGAACAAACGCGACTGTAATTGGATATCTCATTTTTGTGATCCTCACCTCGTTGTTATCAATACGTTGTTATTGCTACAGTTCTGCCATGTTTCAGATCCGAACTGAGAACAGGAATTTTCCTGTCGAGCAATTTATCAGTTCGATCAAGTTCTAAACTTGGTGTATTGAACGATCTAAGAGCAAGACCCGTGCCAACCTGTACAGAATACACAAGCGTTGTATTGATTGGGCTTATTAGACTATTTGAAATGGGTGTTTTGGGGATTTGTAAGCCAATTGCGAGGTTTCCCGCACCTGTGAGGCAAAATTTTGCGGTTAATTGAAATACAGGGTAAGTTGCGCTCTAGAGTTTCGGCAATTTTCACGTCCGTTAGCATTTCGCGCTGGCCTTGAGTAAAGGATTTAGATATTTCCTCGAAATCCCTGCCGTTGTATTGCTTATGGAACTCTTCGACGCGCTCTCTGGCCAGCTCCTTATCATCGTCAAAATAGACAGGCTTGATGGAAACACAAGATGTAATGATTCCAATGCTTAGGCTCAGCCCTCGGATTGGTGTAAATACCTTATTTAACCTGCTCATATATCTCACCGAACATAAGTGTAGCTCAGTTTTCAGCGAGGTTCTTCACAGTAGATTTGGTAGTTTGTGTTTAAGGTACGTCCGAATCCGATGGTTACTGTTTTGTCATTCAATCTGTATCTATTTTCTCCGAGTCGTTCCCACTGATTAGCTGCTGCCCATTGCAGATAATGCCTCTCAACTTTCTCGTTGATGATCTGATCCTTCTTAAATTGAAACTCGATAGAACGAATTTCTGAATTGCCCGCAGTGCCGATTGATCCCAATTATGTGCGAAAGGCAGGTTTTTTCCGCATGGCACCCCGCTTCCGCTAAAAACCGGTGATCAGGAATAGGTTCGAAGAGGTCTTCTCACGTGAAACCGCTATCCTGCTTCCGTCGGGCGATACAGCAACGCCGATCACCTTGTCACTCTCAAAATCTGTGACCTGCCTCGCGAGAACATTATCGAGGGGCTTAAACCAGAGATTGGTAACGCTGAGCGACTTCTTCCCGTAAAACAACCCGGTTCCCGTTGAATCCCAGGCGAATTCGTGGTTCTCCGGTTCGAATTGAAGATCAATAGGTCCGCCTGCGTCCCCGAGATCATCAACGGCAACGGTCCACGGGTAGCGGGCGTCCTTCGCGTAATAAACCGACGCCAGTACATCGGGATTCGTCGGCGAGATCTTTACCGGGCCGCCAAATTCCGTCGGGAGTTTTTCCTCTTTGCCGTCCGGCAGAATCATGCGCCAAACCCCGGTAGGGGCGCGACCGGGCCGGCTAAAGTACAGAAAACGCCCATCTGCACTAACGTCCGGGTGGTTTTCGCCGTCCGCTCCATGCGTCACCTGCACGAGACCGGTACCGTCCGGCCCGACCCTCCAGATGTGCCATCCGCCGTTTTTATTTGCCCCAAAGAATACCGTGCCGTCCGGTGCGACACTCGGGCCGAGAACAGACACCTTTTCAAAGAATGTAATTTGAGTTTCTTTTCCCGATTCGACCTCTATTTTGAACAGGTTTCCGTCGTTTCGCGCCTTGTTTTTGACGGCGACGACATGCCTTCCATCCGGCATCCATGCCAGCCCCCAACGGCCATAGTTTGCGAGATTTTGGGCGGTTAGCCTCCGGCTTTCTGAAAAATCGGACGTGCTTACGACGAAGAGATCCGCGCTGGACGAAAAACTCGCGGCGACAATCGTCTTCGAATCCGCGGAAAGCTTGAAATCCCGATAGTCGTTGGTGTCGTTTGTAATTTTGTACGCCTCGCCATCGGGGTAGCCGAGTGCCCAGATCTGCATAAACCCGTCGGGACCCTCTCGTGCCGAAACGATCAGGGAGGTCCCGTCAGACGTCCAAAAAGCATTGCCGATACCGTCCCATGCTGGATGTTTGAGGCGCGTCTCCTTTCCCGATTCAACGTCGATCTCGACAAGGTAGATTTCGCTTCCCGTCCGCGATTCGCTCGGCTGGCTGTTCGCGGGAACAACGATCCGTTTCTCATCGGGCGACCAGGCTGGGTAGGTGTTCCAATCTTGAAAGAATTCGGGATAGGCACGCGTTGCAATCCTTCGTTCATTGGAACCGTCGGCGTTCGATTCCATCAGGTGATACTCGTTCTTTACGGTGTCGTGACGAAAATAGGCCAGTTTCTTGCCGCTCGTTGAGACGGATACGAAATGTCTCACGCCGGTCTGGATCTTGCGCTCCGTGCCGCCGAATCTCGGGACCTTGGAAATAGTAGAGTCCGGGCTTTCCGTTTCTCGTGCGATGTAAAACAGATGGTTGGAGTCCGCGGAAAAACTCAAAGAAGCGAGTTCGTGCTTTTTGGGTCCGACAATTACCGTCTCGCTTCCCGTGGCGATATTTCTCAGTACGATACTGTGTTCGTTGTTCCCGCTTCGAACAAAGGCGATATTTTTGTTGTCCGCGGAAAGCGCCGGATCTAATGCGCGCCCGCTCTCGGTAACCCGTTCGAAGCGTACGTTTCCGACGACCGGTGCCGCGGCCGGCCGATTCCCGTTTTGCCGGTACCAAACACCCGTGCCAATTACCCCGACCAATGCTGCTGTAACCAAACCGGCAGAGACTCCCCTGTTTAGCTTCGACACGCGCGCCGGCGGAAATGCCGCTCGGGAAATCTCTTGGTCGTCAACAAGAAAGGTG
>JAOTWT010000362.1 GCA_029862725.1 Acidobacteriota bacterium
CGTTCCACTCGCCCTCACCCAACCTCATCTAGTAGAATCTAAACAATGCAGCTCGCGGAAAAACTCAAGAACCTGCCGACCAAGCCCGGCGTCTATCTGCACAAGAACGAGAAGGGCAAGATCATCTATATCGGCAAGGCGAAAAACCTACGTAACCGCGTCCGCCAGTATTTCCAGTCTTCGAAACACAAGGACTACAAGACAAAGCGCCTGATGGAGCGCATCAGGGACTTTGAGTTTATCGTCGTCGACAACGAGGTCGAGGCCCTCGTGCTTGAGGCAAACCTCGTTAAGAAGCACAAACCGCGGTACAACGTCTTTCTAAAAGACGACAAACAGTATTCGCATCTGAAAATTACAAAAGAGGATTTTCCGAAGGCCGTTATCACGCGAAAGCTGCTCAAGGACGGCGCCAAATACTATGGCCCTTTTCTTCCCGGAAACCTCGCGAGAAAAACGCTGAATCTAATAAACAGAACGTTTCAGCTTCGTACCTGTACCATTGAGATCGACGGGCGCCTCCCGCGCCCCTGTCTCGAATACCATCTCAAGAGGTGTCTTGGACCTTGCGTAAAAAGTCTTTGCACCCAGGAGGAATACGAGGAAGCCGTAAGCGACGCGATTCTCCTCCTGGACGGCAAGAACAAGGAACTCGCCGCCGAGCTTGAAGAACGCATGTGGCATTTTGCAGAGAAGGAGAATTACGAGATTGCTGCAAAATACAGGGATCTTTCAAAGACCGTCATCGCGCTCGAGGGCAACCAGAAAATGGCCACGACCCCCGACCGTGACGTCGATATCTTCGGGTTCTACAAAAAGCGCAGGAGCCTTGCACTCCAGTTATTTACGATGCGCGAAGGAAAGATAATCGGCCGGCGCGAGTTCTTCTGGGAAGACCTCGAAGATAGAGGCTTCGACTCTTCGGAATTCCTGAGCGAGGTGCTATCGCAGTACTATTCGACCGATTATGTGCCACTCGAGATCAGTGTCCCGCAAGATTTCGACGACCGAAAGATCCTCGAAAAGGCGCTTACCGAAAGACGCGGGAGGCGCGTCCGCATCCTTGTCCCGCAGAGGGGCGAGAAACGGCGGATGATCGAACTCGTCGAGACCAACGCCAAGATCAGATACGAGCAGCGGTTCCGGGTCCTAAAGCCAAAAATGGAGAAGGTTTTGGGGGAACTCCAGGAAACGCTCGAGATCGCGCGGTTTCCGAAGGTCATCGAGTCATTCGATATATCCAATATCCAGGGTGCCGAGAATGTTGCCGGGATCGTCGCTTATGAGAACGGAAAATCGAACCGCTCCGAATACCGCCGCTACAAGATCAAGACGGTCGACGGGCAGGACGATTTCGCGTCGATGAATGAGGCGGTGTTCCGGCGTTACCGGAGAAAGCTGGAAGAAGAACAGCCTCTGCCCGATCTGATCTTTATCGACGGAGGGAAGGGACAGTTGACGGCGGCCGCGGCGGCGATGCGCGATCTCGATCTCGAGGCGATCCCGCTGGTCGGTCTAGTAAAACCGCCCCGCAAGCACAACGAGATCTCGCACCTTCTTGTTTTCGGCCGTGAACACGAGCCGGTACCCTTTGATCCGACCTCGCCGGTTTTTCGTCTGGTGCAGGAAATAAGGGACGAAACGCACCGTGTCGCGATCCAGTATCATCGCAAACGACGCGAAATGCGGGATTTCTCTTCCGAGCTGGAAGCGATCCCGGGAGTCGGCCCGACTCGCCGCAGAAGGCTTTTGAAGACCTTCGGCTCGATCGAACGGATCGCGCAGTTGTCGATTAACGACCTCAAACCGGTCGTCGGCAACACGACCGCGCACGAGATCGTCGGGCATTTCGAAAAACAGAGGGAGATCGCGGGAAAGGCGGACGCGGACAACTGAGAACGGATAACCGGGAACGGCTGGCTGAAAAATGATAAATGATGTTACCGGAATACCTTCTCGTCCAACACCGGCCTAAAGCCGCCGTCAATCGTCAAGACCGTCGAACTCCGCGTACCATAAATCGGAGTCTCGATAAAGATCGGTGAAAGGAGACGTTCCCGTTCCAGCCCGACTCCCGTGTCCGGCAAATCTTCATCGGGCGCAATCGACTTGTCGGCGAGCAATTCAAAAAGAAGATCCTTTTCGATTTCATTTGCCGAGATGATTTGCCCGAACTGACTCTTTCCACGCACCACCTTTGGCCAATGCGTATCGAGCAGATGATTGCTGATCCCGTACAGGCCTTCCTCCAGCCTTTGCGGAGAATCCAGCCGGTTTGAATAGTAATAGAGTTCCTTGACCTCCCGGTTGATCTCGCCGGCGATCAGGTTGAAACCCGTGTACTCGTCCTTCCGGGACTCGATCAACTCCATATACTCGGGTGTCGGCGTGTCCGTCTGCAGGAAGTCCGCGACGAGATCGCCGCGCGAGCGTATGCCTTTTGGCTGCGACATGTCCCTGTAATTCGTCACCGCCGCAAACCTGCCTGAATCCGTGACCCCGAGCCAGGTCCCCTTTGCGACTAGATCGCGGCCACCGTAGACAAAAGGGAAGTCCTCCCAGTAAGCGGCCGGCGCGGTCGGGCGATTGTAAAACTCGTCCCTGTTGGCGGCGAGGATCAACGGAAAATCGGATCTCTGATTATAGGAGATAAAAATTACGCACATTTTCTTACTTCCCGCCTGTCGCGGATCCCGTGCCAAGCCCGAAAAAGAGATTGAACAACGTCCTCAGACCCGTCCTCTCACATCCGCGGCCCGCATTTTCGGCTCCAATCTCGAATGCGATTCGCCATTGTTTGAACAAGATCCCATAGGCGTTGAGGAGCGAATACCGCTTATCGTAAATATTTGTAGATTCGGATGTTACGCCGTTCAGCTCGATTATCTTGAAGTCCTTTCCGCGCCGAAACTCCTCGGTCGAGGCCGCTTTCAGATCGAAGCGTCCAAAATAGAAACCCTTGTAATTTCTGACGATCCGGTCGATCGCCAGTTCGAGCTCTTCGGTCAAAAGGTGCCCGCCCTCTTTAAATATCGCGCCGCGGGAATGGGTTCCGATCCTGATCAGCTGGACCTTCTCGCCTTCTTCGGGCACACGCTTGAGATAGTAGTGGTTTTGCTCGAAATACTTTGCCGCAAGAGACACCGCGCGGGGGTCTTTTAGAATCAGCTTTTCGAGCGTGGCATTGCCGTCACCGGTGACGTATGGAAACTCCTTTTCGGTCACGGAGAACACACGTCCCTTTTTCTCCTTTGGATACCGGAAGTAAAAGACGCTTATCTCGGGACCCTCGACGTATTCCTGGATGATCATATCGTCAGACATGGTCGTAATACGGTCGCTGAGGCGGGCAAGCTCGTCGATAATCTCGACTTCTTTCCCGCGCTCGCCGGCGTCCGGTTTCGCAACGAAAGGGAAATCCAGGTCGTGCGCGACCCGCCAGCGTTCAAAATCGGCAAGAACTTCTTCTTTTGGCTCATCCTTTGGCAGCAAAATATGGCACGGCAGAAAGTGTTTGTTTTCCTCTGCCGCTGCGAGCCCATTGTAGATCTCGTGCTTTGATTCACCGACAAAACCGCCCGCTTCGACCGCCGGGTTGGCGCATGTGAAGACGGTCAGGCTCCTGTGTCTGAGCGCGAGCCAAAAAACATAAAGCAGCACCGGGAAATAGAAGACGGGAAGCGGCCAGAACTCCCAGTTCGTTATTCGTTTTAGCCGGCCGATAAAAAGACGCCGCCGCTTCCATGTCGAAAGGTTGATCCCCAGGTGCAGCAAAACATAAAGGAGCACAACCGAGATGATGAAATGGCGGGGGGAAATTATCTTTTGCGCGAAGGTCGCCGAACCCACGATCAGAGGTGTCCAGACCGCCGCCGCGAGCACGAAATAAAACGTGAACTTCACGAAATTGGTCTTCAGGAAACCCG
>JAOTWT010000363.1 GCA_029862725.1 Acidobacteriota bacterium
AATATCTATGCTTCCGAAGCGCTTCATATGACCCGCCTTCACCCGCAAAAGGCCGCCCGCGAGGTGTCTTCCATAAAAGCCAACCGGCTGCGTGATAACATACGGATTGTTTTAAAAGAGTCGATCGAGTTTGGCTCCACGCTGAAGATCGATCCGCTCAATCTTGAAAGCCGGTATTACGGCGGCGATTATGAAGGCGAATGGCGAGTCTACGATCGCGAGAAGCAACCATGCCGGATTTGCGGCAATCCAATCCGACGAGTCGTTCAAGGGAGCAGGTCCAGTTATTTTTGTTCCCGGTGTCAGAGAAATTAGTCCGAAGATTGAACAGTCGCTCGACTGGCCGAGAATAAACCGGATCAATAAAAAGTCCTATGAAGAAATTTAGCGGCATACTAATTCTATTTGCGTTGATCGCGGTCTTGTTGCCTTCTCAGATTTTCGCCTGTGCGTGTTGTGCGGAACGGGGCGATTATTACCTGCGCGAGTCGGTCCCGGAAGAATATCTATTGAGCGAGATTCAAAGGATAGGACTCGCCAGTGCGGTGCTCCATACCGACGCGGGCTATCCGGAATCTGTCGTCGGAATAAACCCCCTGGGAGAAAGCTTTTCGGTCAAGGGAGCATTGACCGGCAAGAAATTTAGGTTCGAATTCACGGACGACAAATCCCGAAGTGCAATCCTCATACTTTCCAGACCGGAGAAAATCGAGGAGTTCGGAGTCGACCAGGAACCGCTTTCCGAGTCGGGCGCGGTAATTCTCTACAAAGAAATGCGATTCAAATCCAAGGTCCAGTCGGCGACCGGATTCCTCAAAAATGGAATCGATTCTGAGACAACCTACAATCTCATACTTCAGGGCCGCGGCAATCACTGTACGAATGCCGAAGATTTCTCAAGCTACATACTTCAAGTGACGGGAAAGAAAGCCAGATACTCGTTTTTCGGGAAGCTAAATGCCTCGCAGGACGTAGTGCTCCAGATGGCGGGTGAGGACCACGGTGTCAAGGCCGTAGTCCACAATCGAACACACGATAACTGAGGCAGCGGATCGTAGAAACGGCTTCGAACCAGGCGATGGTGAAGGGATTTGCTCCTTTTTCATTTGCCTGCGTCGGCGCCTTTCCAGTTTGGCTGCGGACCTGTCGGGATAAAACCCCGAAAACGCTCACCGGCGCGGCGGTCTAAAATAGCTTGACACCCGAACGCGCAGAGCGCATTATCTTATTTCGGCTCGTGGTGAGTTACGGCAACTTGCGACCACGTAAAATAAACCGCTAAACAGCTCAAAACGGTATCGAAAGCCTAGTGTTGTTTAGCACGAGGCTTTTTTCATTGCCGTTCAGGTAATAAACACATGAAGAACTTCCGTGAAATTCTCGAAAACGACAGTGTCTATGTATTTGACGGTGCGGTCGGAACGCGTTTTTACGACAAGGGTATCTATATCAACAAGAGTTACGACGAACTCAACCTGATCGCTCCCGATTTGGTTCGCGAGGTCCACGAAGAATACGTTGCTGCCGGCGCAGACATCATTGAGACCAACACATTCGGCGCAACAAGGTACAAGCTTCAGCAGCACGGACTCGTCGAAAAGCTCCACGACATCAACGTCGCCGCGGCACATTTAGCCCGGCAGGCGGCTGGTGACAGGGTGTTTGTGGCGGGGGCAATCGGACCGCTCGATGTCCGGATCGAACCATATGGCCCGACGTCGCTGGACGAGGCAAAGGAGATGTTCAAAGAACAGGCGGCCGGCCTTCTCGAAGGCGGTGTCGATCTCTTTGTGTTGGAGACGTTTGCCGACCTGTCCGAGATCCAGCAGGCGATCAAGGCGGTTAAGGAAGTTTGCGACCTTGCGATTGTTGCGCAGATTCAGATCCAGACCGATTACAAGACGGTGTTTGGAGCGACATCAGATATTTTTACAAAACGGCTCGACGAATGGGGTGCGGACGTGATCGGTCTCAACTGCGGTGTCGGGCCAAACCATATCCTCACCGAAATCGAAAAGATGCGGGAGATGACGGACAAGAAACTTGCCGCGCAGCCCAACGCGGGACTCCCGAGAGATGTCCAGGGACGGCAGTTTTATATGTGCTCGCCTGAGTATATGTCCGAATTCGCGCGCAGGTTCATTCAGGCGGGCGCGCGCTTCATCGGCGGATGTTGCGGCACGACTCCGAGCCACATCAAGTTGATGTCGGCCTCGGTCCGTTCGCTCAGTCCGCGCCAGACAAAGGTGGTTGTAAAGGCGCCTCCGGCAACGGTTGCTTCGAAGAAACGCGTCGAGGTCGAGCCGGTCAAACCCGAAGACCGTTCGAACTGGTCGCGCAAGGTCGCGAGGGGAGAATTCGTTACATCGGTGGAAGTGCTTCCGCCAAGGGGGGTTTCGACAGCGAGAACGCTCCGTTCGATCGGTATTTTAAAGGAAGCCGGTGTCGACGCGGTCAATATACCCGACGGACCGAGGGCTCAGACCCGCATGTCGGCCCAGGCCACCGCGGTATTGGTGGAGGAAAAGGTAGGAATCGAGTCTGTGCTCCATTACTGCTGTCGCGACAGGAATCTACTCGGGATGATGTCGGATCTTCTCGGCGCAGCTGCGCTTGGTTTGCACAATCTCTTGATCATAACCGGCGATCCTCCAAAGATGGGTCCTTACCCCGATGCCACCGCTGTTTTTGACATCGATTCGATCGGTCTTACAAACATGGTCAGCAAATTGAATCACGGCCTCGATCTCGGCGACAACCCGATCGGCGAACCGACCGCCTTTTCGATCGGGGTTGGGGTTAATCCCGGTGCGATGAACATAGATGAAGAAATAAAGCGCTTCGAATGGAAGGTTGAAGCCGGTGCCGAATACGCGATTACCCAACCCGTTTTCGATACGGAACAGCTCCGGGAATTTCTGGACCGAATCGAACATGTGAGGATACCCATCATCGCCGGGATCTGGCCCCTCGTCAGTTTCCGGAACGCAGATTTTTTGCATAATGAGGTGCCCGGCGTTCGGGTCACACCAGAGATTCTGGAACGGATGCGGATCGCGTCAGACAAGGGTAAAGAACATGGGCGGGAGGAAGGTTTGTCTATCGCGAGGGAGTCGCTGGAAGAAATCAAGGACTCCATTCAGGGAGTGCAGGTTTCGGCGCCGTTTGGAAAAGTCAAATTGGCATTGCGCGTCCTCGACGTGCTTCCGCAGCTGGCCGACTCCAAGAAAGCCTCGATATCAAGCGATTAGTTCTTCATAAATGAAGGATCCACAGGCACATAGTGGTCCAGGATCCCTTTATCTCGTACAACCTTCCGTTGCGAATATCGCTCCGTTCAAATGATCCCCGTGATCCAATCTGTATTAGTGCTCCAGACGGCAAATTTCATGTCCAACTTCCGTCTAATCTGCAGCAATCCAACACCATGGGGGCCAGTCTATGAAATTACTATTCATGTTTGTGGCGATTCTTGGCCTAAGCACTTTCCTTATAGCAGGTGAAGGCGAATTTCGAAATGGAAGCGGAAACACGATCGGCTATCTAAAATCCGATGGCGCGGTGAGAAATTCCGCCGGAAATACGATCGGTTACTTCAAGTCAAACGGGGATGTCCGGGACAAATCGGGTAACACGATCGGTTCGATTGAAAGCAACGGCGAGATTCGCGGGAGCGCGGGAAACAAAAGCGGGAAAGTCATGTCAGACGGTTCAGTACGCGACAGCAGCGGAAACACGATCGGTAAGGTTACTTCGGACGGCTCGGTAAGGAACTCGGCGGGAAACTCGATCGGCCGTGTGACGGGCGACATCTCAAAAGAGCAGGCGGCCGCGTTTTTCTTCTTCTTCTTTTCCGACCTGGTTTAAGGCTGCGGCTCTTAAAGGCCGGCCGGACTAAAGAGCCCGCAGAGTACCCGG
>JAOTWT010000364.1 GCA_029862725.1 Acidobacteriota bacterium
GACCGGGCATGCTGTTTACGTCTATAAAGAATACCGAACCAAGGCCTGATCGGGATCGAGCTCGATCAATAGAGAACCGAAAAAACAATATGAAGCATTCGCGAATCCCGAAAACCGCTCTTTTGGCCCTGATCCTGATCCTCCTATTTGTTCCGGCCAACGCCTCCACACCCGTTGAGATCGCCGAACGCCGCGTCAGGAGGATGATCGAAACTCTCTCAATTCCGGGCCTTTCCGTGACCGTCATGAAGGAAGGAAAGGTAGTCTGGTCAAAAGGGTTTGGAAAAGCAGATCTCGAACTCGAAGTGCCCGTTTCAGACAAGACGAGGTTTAGATTGGCAAGTGTTTCGAAGGTTGTTACCGCCGCTGCCTTGGCGAGGCTTGTCGATTCGGGAAAGATTGATCTCGATACACCTGTTTCAAAATATGTGGACGGTCTTCCCGAAGCGCTGGGAGCGGTGACATCGAGGCAGCTGGCGGGGCATCTGGCGGGCGTCCGCCACTATCAGAGGAAGGATTTTGTCCCGGTATCGATCGACAATAACGATTATCCGACAGTCCTCAGCTCGCTTTCGATATTTAAGGACGACCCGCTTTTGAGCGAACCTGGAACCTCCTATCAGTACACAACTTTCGGTTTTACGTTGCTTGCCGCAGTGATTCAGGGTGCCTCAGGCAAGCCCTTTCTTGAGTGCCTTAGCGATGAAGTATTTAACCCGCTGGGGCTGGAATCCGCGGGTCCCGATTCCCCGTTCCCGGTTACCCCAAACCGGACCTCTTTTTATATGCCCGGACCGAATGGTTCCATACTGAATGCTGCCTATGTCAATCCGAGTTACAAGTGGGCGGGAGGCGGGCTCCTCATGACTTCCGCGGACCTCGCCAAATTTGGCAGCGCGCATCTCAAGAATGGATTCATAAAACCCGAGACGCTCCGGATGATGTTCACGACCCAAAAGACAAGCGACGGAAGTGAAACGGGCGTAGGGATAACATGGCGGATAGCGAAAGGATATTTTGACAATACGATTTATCATCATGAGGGTTCGATGCACGGTTCGCGCTCGGCATTGCTGATCTATCCCGAACAGGGATTCTCGGTGGCAGTTATGACGAATCTGACCGGCACTCCTCGTTTTGCCTTCGAAACCGCCCAAATGATCGTTCAGCCCTTTGTGGATGGCGGAAGAAACGATTCCTCGATCGACCCTGCCGGAAGCTTCGATGTTGCGGGCACAATCTTCGGCAAGGCGGTAACCGGGACGTTGGAAGTCCGAAGGTCAAAAGAAGGCTATGCAGGGGCTTTTGAATTCGAGGGGGAGCGCATGGAGGTCATCGGCGTGATCGCCCATAAGAGAGGCTATTACCTGATCGTGATCCACAAAACCGGCGGACTCGATGCGGTGCCTGTCTTCCGCGACGGAAACAACGGTCCGAGATATGAACTGAAGTACGAAAAAAAGCCAAACGGCGAGTAAACGCCGAAGTCAGGAGATCTCTTCCCGCAGATACGCTGCGACGTCTTTGATGAACTGATGAACGGATGCCTCTGCGATCCTGTGTCCCGCCACCGCGTCCAGAGCGCCGCCGATCAATCCGAGAGGCGGTTCGTACTTACCTTCCAGGTTTAGCTGCGTCTCAGTCGCCGTCAGTGGATACACGGTCAATTCGGCCTTCATGAATGGAAACAAACGCGGCAATTTGGCGGCTTCCCATTGGAGTTCGATTCGCGTCATGGGCGATTTCATCGGCTCTTTCGGTAAATCCTCAACCGAGTTGACCGAAATATCGATTTCCGTACCGACCTCGATCCCGGCCAGTTTCACATGAAGCTCGGAAGCTACTGTTTCGGCCCTTTTCGCGGCGACCTTCGTCGCATTCTGAAACACGGCCACGGTGTCGCCCGCGAGCGCTTTTCTGACCTCGTCATAGGGGTGATTAACATAGTCATAGACGCGAATCGATTTTGATGTACTCATCAGCCTTTTCCTTTTTGCAGTTCTCCTGTAAGTCCTTCCGGACGCAGTATATTAAAGTCTCGCTGCGGTAACAACATTGTCAGGCATCGTCGCCGGTGCGAAGATGCTTGTCCTCCCGGGATTGATCATTGATCTTGATTTTGGCCCGAGCCCGCTCCTTTCCCTCAATCTGATTCTGGTAAAAACGCTGTGTCGGATACGCAAAGTCTATGTCGTCACGCTGACCAAAAGCCCTCAGAATATCCTCCCATATGATTTCTTCGGACCCACGTCTTTTTCGTGGATCGCAGAGATATCTCATCGTCAACAACACGCCGTGATCGCGGACTGAGGTGTAAACGATCGGGGTCAGTTTACTGAGGTAGATCATCATCTTTCCGGCGGCCGCACGGACTTCCGACTCCGCTGCCTTACTCAAATGCTGGTCGCGTTCAGCGCAAATTCCGGTGAGCAATTCCTTAGCCTTTTCCCAGTTGCTTTCGAAAGTTATCAAAACCGCGATCTCGTTCCAGATGTACCTGAATCCCTCTTCATAATTGGAAACGGGTTCACTAAACACCTTCCCATTCGGGACGTGGACCACTCGTCCAGTGCTCTGTTCGGCATCGACCCAGTTGCCTATCTCGAGCAAAGAAAACATAAAAATCTTCTGGTCGATTACGTCACCCCTTAGATCACCGATCTGGATTCGCTGGCCGACCGAAAACGGTCTTCGCCAGAGAATAAATATCCATCCGGCGAGGTTGGTCAGCGGTATTTGCAGAGCGATCGCCAATCCCGCCGAGAGGAGACCCAGATATGTGGAAACCGAGCGGAAGCCCTGAAACCAGATGCCGGCGATGATCAGCATCCAAAAGCCAAATACTGTGTAGGTCGTTACCTTTCGCCAGTGGTACTGAACGCCGATATCCTTTGTATTCCGATAGACGACAAAAAGTACGATTCTGCGGATGATCATCAGGAAGAGAATCGCCAGGAACGTGCCGATTAAACGCGTTTGGTTCTCGTCGCTCAAGCCCGTCCATCCGATTAGAGATCTCAGAAATGCATCAATTTCTTGCATAAAAACCTGTTGATTACGACTTCTTTCTGGCTACATAAACCGAGTTTATCGAAACGCGGTTGGTATAGGGATTTGGAAACTTTATGTCGTGCCCCGCTGCTTCTTCGAATACCTCACGGAGCAAATTGACAAAATCGTCGTCCGACTGGTCATCCGACCAAAGTGCAAACACCCCGCCGCGTTTGAGTTGACCGGAGAGCTTGTTCAGGCCTGCCGCGGTATAAAACCCGGCATTGCCCTTGTCCAGATGGTGTACGGGCGTATGGTCTATATCGAGCAGCACGGCGTCCCACAATTTTGCGGCGTCATCCGCGTCGAATCCGCTCGCGGAGAGCTCGAAAAAGTCGCCTTTTGCAAATTCGCAGCGCGGATCGCTTCCGAGAGCGGCTCCGACCGGGACGAGTTCATTCTTGTGCCACTGTATGACCTCTTCAAAGGCCTCGACTACCAAAAGTCGCTTAACATTTTTATGGGCCAGCGCAGCGGCCGCCGTATAACCCAGGCCAAGTCCCCCGACGACCACTTCCAGATCGCCTTCAAGTCCGTTGAGTCCGAGTTCGGCAAGAGCCTCCTCCCCGGCCGTGAACAGGCTCGACATCAGGAATTCGTCGCCGAGCTTGACCTCGTAAACATCGATATTCTTCAAAAGCGGCTCCGGCCTGCGCCTCAGAATCAAATCCCCGAGCCGGGTCTTATGATAGGCAAGTTCTTCAATACTCATGCCGCATTCCGCCTGTCGAACAAAAAAATGTCGCTTGCCTCGCGATGGAGGCTTACCCCGAATTCCGATGCCAGCCATTCGAACGTCTGCGACGAGTAAAAGCAAATGTGCGTCCTGTCATTCTTATAGTGCCAGTTCGCAAAGTCC
>JAOTWT010000365.1 GCA_029862725.1 Acidobacteriota bacterium
CGCCGGATCCTTTTCGCGATACGATCCTCTCGTTTTCAAATCTCCACGCTGACGATTCTCCGACCGTCGCGCCGCAGAATGTCCTATGGTCAAGGCATCAGCACGTATTTGCGGGGCTCAACTGGCAGGAGAGTAAAGAGCGTTTTTACCGGCAACTCTATTATCGTGATCTCGAGCCGGCCTGGCTCGAGCGGCAGCTGAAGTCCCGAAACTTTGTTGCGATGATCGCGCTGTTTGGCTGGGGCCGGCACTCCGGCCGTTTGAGTTCGGAAGCAACGCCGCTCTCATTTGCCGAGATCGATGCGGAAGTCGAGCGGTATCGCGTGTTCTACGGCAACTTTGGCCGTGACGAGGCATATCAGCCTGAAATCGACTTCTTGGTCGTTCCTGACGACAGGGAATATGAATTTGAGAATTTGAGCATCTGGTACTCGATGTCGCTGCTTGAAACGACCGGGGGCTACAGAATATACCGGCTTTCGCCCAAGTAGGCGCAAAAAAAGCCGCCGGCGAAGCCGACGACCCAATTTAATGATCTAAAAATTATTACTATGCGGCCAAAAGGTCATTCGAAACTTCCGCGAACACTCTCCTGCCGTTTAAAGCGTCGTCGATGATTTCTCTTACCGCGGACGCATCCGGATTGACGTCCATCCGGGCGCAAGCCCTCAGATGTCTGACAAT
Organism: Acidobacteriota bacterium; assembly: GCA_029862725.1. GTDB lineage: Bacteria > Acidobacteriota > Blastocatellia > Pyrinomonadales > Pyrinomonadaceae > Aridibacter. The sequence continues at coordinate 685 of JAOTWT010000365.1, forward strand.
TCCTTCTGATGCAATTTCCAAAGAATCACCGGCCAATTTTGAAAACCGGCGCGCCTGAATATGATCGATCTGCAGGATCCTGTCCTGCAATGTCATCGGTTTAGCTGCTGCTGCCACGTTTGTTTTTCTCCTTCCTTATTTTATAAAACAAAATCAACCTTTGTTTGTGAAAAAAATCTCAAACTCCGGCACGGTAAAAATACAAAATCACTATAATTTCAAAATCAAATTCCCTTTCGGGATCCTCAACGGGGTAAAACTGAACGGATTCTAGTAGTCTCCAGAACGGTAACTCTAAGCTAAGAAGTTCCCATGTTAACAAAGTGAAAACTGTTTGTCACGACTTTTTTTACATTTTTGTAAGGTTTTTTTGAGGTTCGGGCAGAAAACAAAAGGCCGCGCCGTTTGAAGGGCGCAGCCTTTTGAAAAACGATCTTTTCCGACTAAGCAACAGAATCTTTCATTGCCTTGCCAACACGGAACTTAACCGTTGTTTTGGCCGGAATCCTGATCGGCTGACCCGTTGCCGGGTTTCTGCCTTCACGCGCCTTACGGTGCGCTTTGACCAATTTTCCAAAACCGGGAATCGTGAATTCGCCGTTTACTTTTACTTCTTTTTTCGCGAGATCCGAGAGTGAATTAAAAAATTCCTTAGCTTGCGCTTTAGTCAAGCCAGTGGAGTCAGCCATGTGGCCAACGATTTCCGTTTGTGTCATACGAGCCATTGTTAAGTTTAACCTCCAGTTAATTGAAAAATACGAATAGTCTGTGAAAATTACAACTCGCTACCTGCGAGCAAAGGATCGGGGGCTTTCGATAATGCATTGCTCACGTGGGTGGTCGGGGCGGCAAGATTCGAACTTGCGACCTCACGGTCCCAAACCGTGCGCACTGCCAGGCTGTGCTACGCCCCGGTTTTTTTTGATTGAAATGAGTGCAATGCGCAATCAAAAGCCGAATTTTATAGGCGAAAACGCAAATGGTCAAGTTAGCAGGCCTAAATTGGCAGCCAGAAAATCCACTAACTTTCGAGCCGCTTTGGCACGATGGCTCAGCGACTGTTTGATCGATAGAGGCAATTCTCCAAATGTTTTATCGTAGCCATCGGGAATAAAAACGCTGTCGTAGCCGAAACCATTGATTCCACGAGGTTTAGACGAAATACAGCCATTGCATGAACCAGAAACTGTCGTCAAAACCGTGCCTGCCGGTGAGGCGATGGACATCGCGCAACGGAATCTCGCGCCGCGTTTACTGCTTTCAACCCCGTTTAACAAGGCGATTAATTTTTCGATATTTTCGGTGTCGGAGGCATTTATGCCGGCAAAACGGGCTGAAAAGACTCCCGGCCGGCCATCCAGAAAGTCTACTTCAAGACCGGAATCGTCGGCCAAAACCGGACACTTTAAACGCCTCGCATAATACGTTGCCTTGATTCGCGCGTTTTCATCGAATGTGTCTCCTGTCTCAACGGGCTCGGATATCGCCGGGAATTCGTCGAGTCCCTTGATTTCAAGATTCAAGCCGGAAATCAATTTGCACAGCTCACTTACTTTTCCTCGGTTTTTGGTCCCTAGCAATAATGTTTTCATGGTTTCAGGAAAGTTGCCGTTTCGACATAACAGCACACATTGGATTCTATGACTAAAAACCGTCAGTGTCGCCTCTATGCTGTGCAATCTGCCGAGACCGGCCGTTTGCGAGGGGGTCGAAATTGATAAATTAGGTGGAAAGGCCGGATAATACAAACGGGCGGCACCGCGGAAATTCCTGAAACGGTCACGAAAAAATTGAAATTCGCCGCAATTAACTGTATAAATTAATTAGCGGGTATTTTTACCCGTCACTTCTTATTAAGCCCGCTACCTTCAATTCTACATTCAAACTTAGAGGCTTTCCCCTTGAAAGACGAAACCCTTACGTTACAAACAAAAGACGCACCGATTGTGTCCAAATCCGTAACCAGCGAAAGCGCAGGCGAGACCGTTGATGCACTCAGAGATCTGCAATTCAAGCTAGGTCTGTGGCTTTCGGGGCTCGAGAGTTTTCTAAATCTACGCAGCAGCACGCTAGTTGAAGAAAGCCGGAACGCACACGATTGGTCAAAAGAATTCAGACTGACCCATTCGGTGCTCCTTCTTTGCTCTAAGCTGTCCCTGGAGTATGCGAACGCCTGCGGTTTGGCCGGCGGGGAAGACGAGTTGGATTCGGTGGAAGCAAATGGCGCCGGACCCAAGACCCTCGGGCCCAGTGTCGACGGAATACTCGAACTCTCTTTTGCCTTACGAGAATCTGTTCTTCTGAGCGAAGGCCTTCTCCGTGCGGCGCCCTTGAATTTCGGGGAGTGGATCGCCTGGAGCAATTCGCTTGCCGATAAGCTGAAAAACGTATCGGTCATAAAAAAACTGATCAAGAATGCCGAAAGCGAGGGCGAAAACTTCCTGCCTGAAGGACTCGAGCGCCTTCTAACCCGCGAAAACCTGCCGTCCGCGTGGGAAGCGGATTTAAAGGTCGTGATGCCTCATTTTGCAAAGATCCTGAGGTGGCTGAATGTCGTCGGGGAAATGCTTCGCGAAGACAAACCGCTAAAAACCACTCTCGTTCTTTTTGCACGGATCAACGAGCAGATGCAGGAGATGACGACGTATATCAACAACCGTCTGCTTCGTTTTTCCGATGAGGACGATCCTCTCTTCGGGTCTCTCGACGGTGCCGCTTACACAGCTTCGATTGAATTGCGCAAAGTCTATCAGCACGAACTGAAGGGGCTTGCGGAAATTCGGCCGGCACCCCAGATATACGCAAAGATCGAAACAGCTTATTCGCTCCTAAACGACAGTCTCCAATTGACGCTCGTAAACTTTGCTCGTCTGATCGATTCAACGATCGAACCGACTGAGATTTTTCCGAATCTGCAGACCAAGGAAGAGCAATCCCTCGTGCTTCGCGAGAATATGTGGAATATGCTCCAGTCGGTCAAGGGCGCCGAACAGAAACCGGACGATTATCCTATCGATTCACTCCGCGACCAGATGCGGGAGTTTCGCGATAATAATCTTTACTTTTTGTTTTACAAGGATATGGAGACCGTCGACAGGTTTATCGAAGAGGTACTTGTAACCGACGACAAAAAGGACCTCGTTCCAATTTTGCACCGTTTCGGGGCATATCTGGAGACCCTACTGGGCCTGGTCAACATGCGCGTGGTACTCGCCGACCATCC
>JAOTWT010000366.1 GCA_029862725.1 Acidobacteriota bacterium
CGGCGACATCTATATAAACGGTTTTGCCGCAAATGCTATGTTCTACAGGGGTTCGCTCGACAAGCTTGGGATCGAACCGGAAGTCATCCAGATAGGTAAATACAAAAACGCCCCGGACCAGTACACCCGCAAGGAATTGTCGGAGGCGCACCGCGAGGTCATCAACGCAATACTCGACGACTTGTATGGCCGGCTAGTCAGTTCCATCTCGGAAGAAAGGAAGATGGAAAAGGAAGCCGTCAAGACAATTATCGACAATGCCCCCTACCGTGCGACGCAGGCCAAAAAACTGGGTTTGATTGACGGCGCTATGTATCGCGACGAAGTTTACGAGGAGCTCAGAAAAAAGCTCGGCTATAAGGAGGGAGATGAGTTAAGGACCATCAGCTCGGATCAGTACACGGAAGTTTCTCCCGGCTCGCTCAACCTAAATGACGGCAGCAGGATGGCGGTGATTTATGCGTCCGGGGCAATCACTTCGGGTCGATCTAACAAAAGCCCTTTTGGCGGTTCAACCGTCGGTTCCGATACGATCGCGGACGCTCTCAAGCAAGCAGCCGACGACGAAAGCATTAAGGCGATTGTATTGCGAGTAAACAGCCCGGGAGGCTCGGCGCTTGCGTCCGATATCATGTGGCATGCGATCGAGAACGCCAAAAAGAAAAAGCCGGTCGTCGTTTCGATGGCCGATTACGCGGCATCCGGCGGGTATTATATCTCCTGTAACGCGGATAAGATCGTCGCCGAACCCTCTGTGCTGACGGGTTCGATCGGGGTATTTCTCGGAAAGCCAAACATGAAGGACTTTTATGACTGGCTCGGAATATCGAACGAATACATATTGAGAGGGAAAAACGCGGGGATCTTCAGGGAAACGGAAAACTGGACCGAGGAGGAACGCGCAAAGTTCCAGGAGCAGGCCAACAGTATTTACTATTCGGACTTCGTGCCAAAAGTTGCGAAAGGAAGAAAGATGAATGACGAGGCCGTTAATGAGATTGGCCAGGGCCGCGTTTGGACTGGTGCGCAGGCCAAGGAAAGAGGCCTCGTCGACGAGTTTGGCGGCCTCGAAAAGGCAATTGAGATAGCAAAAGGTTTAGCAAAAATCCCGGCAGATGAAGAGATAACACGCGTCGCGCTGCCGAAAACACCGACAATTCTTGAAGCCTTGTTTGGCGGCGAGGTATCGGCCCAGTCACGCGAGAAAAAAGCGCAGGAGGCGTTGGTCAGGTCGCTCCCGGAAAGCGTCCGGAGATCGCTCCGTTACGCCGATCTGTTTGAAAGGATGGGACGCGGCGAGTCGATGCTGATCATGCCCTTTGAACTGGAGGTCAAGTAAGAAACAGGATTCAGGATTCAGGATTCAGGAGTCAGCTTGTTCGCGCGGGATTTCGGTCTTTTTCAATTGATTCATTTTTCCCGGATGGTGAAAGGCGTAATATTCTGAAAGGACTCTATAAATACTGAGGATCGAGTTCCGGCCTCTGAATCCTGAATCCTGAATCCTGAATCCTGACTCCTTAGTCAGCGAACATCTCCCGCAAAATCCGCAGTATACGGTTTTTTGAGCGGCCCTTTAGTTTTCCTATTTTCTTGACGAGCCGTTCTTTATCGACGGTCCGGACCTGATCGGCAACCACAACGCGGTCTTCGCCAAGAAACTTAAAGGGGATGCGCGTCGGGCAGGGCGCACCGGCAGCTGCGATCGGCGCGACGACCACGGTCGAGAGATTGCTGTTCATTTCATCGGGCGATACAACGACGCAGGGCCTTGTATTTTTCGCTTCGGCCACAGGGACATCATCGAGGTTATAAAGGTAAATCTCGAATCGCTTTACCATCGCCACTGCTCCTCGTCGAAACGGTTTCCGGGATCATCCATAATCAAATCGTCGTCGTCATTTTCCACGAGCAAACGAAATGCTTCCTCCCAGCCGTGCCGCGGGGGATTTGTTGACTTGATAAGCAGCCCCTCGTCGATCACTTCCAATTCGACTTCGCCTTCCAGCTTGCTCTCTTCGAGCAATGGCTTCGGAATCCGGATTCCTCTCGAGTTACCAATCTTGATTATTTGAGCTTTCATTGGTTGTACGCTATTGCTTCGTTATTCTCTCCAAACCGCCGACATAAGGCCTGAGTACGTCGGGAATCATCACACTCCCGTCTTCTTGCTGGTAATTCTCCAGAATCGCGACCCATGTCCGGCCGACCGCAAGCCCGGAACCGTTCAAAGTGTGGGCAAATTCCGGCTTCGCACCTCCCGATCGCCTGAATCTCAGATTCATGCGGCGGGCCTGAAAATCAAGACAGTTGGAGCAACTCGAGATTTCCCTGTAGGTGTTCTGCGAAGGTATCCAGACTTCGATATCGTACGTCTTTGCAGCACCGAAACCAAGATCCCCGGTAGAAAGCACGACCGTCCGATAAGGCAATTCCAGCAATTGCAGAATCCTTTCCGCGTCCGCGGTCAGTTTCTCAAGCTCGTCCCACGAGTCTTCGGGCCGCGTGATCTTGACGAGTTCCACCTTCTCAAACTGATGTTGCCGTATCAATCCCCTCGTATCGCGTCCATAACTCCCGGCTTCCGAACGAAAACACGGGGTGTACGCCACAAAGTACTTCGGCAGTTCCTTTGCCTCGAGAATCTCTCCCGAATGATAATTGGTAACCGGCACCTCAGCCGTAGGGATAAGCGCAAATTCTCGTTCGTCTTTTATGTGAAATAGGTCAGCCTCGAATTTTGGTAACTGGTTGGTACCAAAAAGAGACTCGCGATTTACCAGGAATGGCGGTAATGTTTCCTGATATCCATGCTGGGTCGTATGTACTTCCAGCATGAAATTGACAAGCCCCCGTTCGAGTCTTGCTCCGGCGCCGTTAAGGATCGCAAATCGCGACCCGGCGATCTTGGCCGCTCGTTCGAGGTCCAGTATCCCGAGATTTTCACCGATATCCACGTGGTCCTGTGGTTCAAATTCAAACTTTCGAGGCTCGCCGACGGACCGAATTTCGAGGTTATCCGTCTCGTCTACGCCGACCGGCACATCCTCGGCTGGAATGTTCGGCAGGCCCGAGAGCAGGTCTCTCATTTCCTGTTCGACGTTCGTGCGCTTTAGCTCGAGCTCCTTTTGACGTTCTTTTAATCCCGCCACCTCCGTCTTTTTTTCCTCGGCTTCTTCCTTCAGCCCCTCCTGCATCAGGGCGCCGATTGCCTTGCTCGATTCGTTTCGCTGGCGGTTTATCCGATCCGATTCCCCTATCACCTCACGCCGAAGTTCATCCAGTTTGACGAACTCATCGAGCGGCCCCGCCGGAAACGCCCTCTTCTCAAATGCATTTCTGACGGTATCAAGATTCTCTCTGACGAAATTCAGGTCCAGCATACAAATTTGTCTCGCGTCGCGAATTCACCTAGAATTCAACGGTTGATAAACGGTTTTGACATTCCTTCCGGTTGAAGTGTGATTCCATTTTCGATGTCACTTTCAGCCCGGAACGGAAAACCAAAACTTAGCAAAATTATTATGACAAACAAAATTCGCAAAGCCGTTTTTCCGGCCGCAGGCCTGGGAACCAGATTTCTCCCGGCGACCAAAGCCTCGCCAAAAGAAATGCTTCCTCTCGTCGACAAACCCCTCATTCAATACTCTGTGGAAGAGGCCGCGGCGTCGGGAATCGAATCGATGCTGATCGTGACCGGTAGGGATAAGGCGCCGATCGAAAATCATTTTGATATTTCTTTCGAACTCGAACAACTCCTTCAGGAGCGCGGCAAAGACGAGATGTTTGAAAGTATCAGGGCGATTTCGCAGGTCGCGCGGATCAGCTACACTCGTCAGCAACAGGCACTCGGGCTCGGACACGCAATTTATCAAGCCAAGGATTTTTCCGAAAACGAGCCCTTT
>JAOTWT010000367.1 GCA_029862725.1 Acidobacteriota bacterium
CGCTTTACTCCTCTGCTCCTTAATTGTTTTTTCGAAACACATTATGCGTTTGAACCGTTCTTAATCCAGTGATTTTCGAAGAGGCATTCAGACCTTTAAATTTTCTTGAAATAAAAGACATCAGACATTGGTTATTGATTGTAACCGCATGTCTTTGTTGCATTTCGGGCGTAATTGGACAAACAAAGATAAGCCAGTCTGCTCCGGAGACCATCACGATCGAAAACGCGCCGGATCAGGAAGTGATCGCCGTTGCCAAGAATGTGCTGGTAAAAAAGTCGGCGCGCGGCGTACTCGTTTTCGGCGGCGACGCGATCATCGAGGGCCAGATATCGGGTGACGTCGCAGTGATCGGCGGGTCCGTGATTCAGAAATCCGGCGGAAGGATTTCGGGAGATGTTTTTGTCTTTGGCGGAAGCTACAGGCCCGAATCCGGCGAACCTCTCAGAAGCCCCGGACGCGAGACTCTGGTTTACGCCGGTTATGAAGCCGAACTTCGTGAATACGCGCGGAATCCATCACTCTTGTTCTCACCGGCAATATCTTGGAGCTTTTTGATCCAGCGTCTTTTCTCGCTATTATTTTGGTTTGTCGTCGGGTTCTTGATGACCCTAATATCACCTGGCGGCGTCAGCCGGGCGGTAACCAGATTCCGTGTTTCCGGCCTCAATGTATTCGCGATCGGCGCCGCCGGATTTCTTTTGCTGACGATCGGGGTTATTGCGAGCGTCGCCGTCTTTCCCGGATTTGTCGGCGGACTCCTGGGACTGATGGCGTTTGTGCTGATAATCCTGGCTTATGTCTTCGGACGAGTGGTATTGCAGGTGAGCACGGGAAAGTGGTTTTTGCGCCTTTTTAACTGGGATAAGAAGCCCTCCGAAACACTCGCGATCCTGATCGGGGCGTTCCTCTGGACCCTCATACTGTCCTTGCCGTTTATCTGGGTGGCGGCGTTGTTTGTGCTTTTCTCGATGGGCATCGGACTTGTATTGACCGTCCGAAAAGAAAACGGTTGGAAGGCAGCCTAGACATTAGGTTTTTCGCCCTGCCAAACCATTACCTTGTTTTACAAATCTTTACATAAACACCGAAACCAAAGGGCTAGAATAAGCGTCTAAACGACCTAAGAAGCCGGTCGGATTCTGATAAGTTCTATTTCGATTTTTCAGCTAGGAGTTATAGATGCGTAAAATTGCAGTCCTTTCTCTGGTGTGGGTCCTGGGCGCAATCGCCGCCAGCGCCCAAAACGGCCTGCCCGATATTGGTATCCAGTCCAACCTGGCTCTAGGCGTGGTAAAGAATGTCGGGGCGGAAAAGATCGCCCTTGAGACGAAGGATGGACGGATCGAGGTCGTATTCCTGTCGGTAACGGTATTCAAAAGGCTTACACCCGACAATTTGAAGCTTTCAGCGGCCCAGGATGCGGCGTTGTCCGACATAGGGGTAGGAGATCGTTTGCTCGTAACTGGACAAGTCTCGGAAAATAAGGATTCAATTTACGCCAACAAGATTTTCCTCGTTAAGGGAAGCGATCTCGAGCAGAAGGCCGCGGAACAGCGGCGACAATGGCAGATGCGGGGAATTGCCGGAAAAGTCACCGCGCTCGATCCCGCTTCGAAGGCGGTCACGGTTAAGATAAGCAGCGTAATAGGAGCGGGCACAAGCCTCGTCGTGACGCCAAAAGAAGGGGCGAAGTTCCTACGGTATTCGGAAGTGTCTGCGCGCTACAGCGATGCAGTGGAGAGCAGTTACTCGGACATCCAGGTTGGTGACAACATTCAGGCGCTGGGAGACAAGTCCGGGGATGGAAGCGCCTTCGCGGCCGAAGAGCTGATCAGCGGTGCGTTCGTTACAGTCGCGGGTTCGGTGAAGTCGGTCGATGCGTCCAAGAACGAGGTTACGATCGAGGATATTGAAACAAAGCAAGATATTACAGTCGTTGTAAACGGAACGTCCCTGCTCAAGGAATTTCCCGAGGAAATCGCTCAAAGGCTCGCGATGTTCATCAAGATGGGCGGGGCAGGAGCGGCGGGCGGTCAGCGCGGAGGCGGAAATCGTCCGGCAGGCGGTCGTGGCGAGGGCCAGGGCGAGGGCCGGGGCGGTGGACAGGGGCGCGGCCCGGGCGGCGGAATGGGGGACATCAACCAATTGTTAAACCGCTTTCCAAACATCACCGTTTCGGATCTCAAGTTGGGAGATTTGATCGCAGTCTCTAGCCCGAAGCCGAAGGATCCGGGCCGCGTAACCGCAATCAAGCTGCTGGCGGGAGTCGGTCCGTTTTTGTCGGCAAAATCGTCCGCTTCGGGCGGACAGCGGGGGGTCCCCGGATCTTTGAATGTGCCTGGCCTCGACAGTTTTGAGTTTTAGAAGGTTTAATATTTTAATTAACGATTTTATAGGTTACAGAGGGAAAAAATGAGTTCAATCAAGAGTTATTTTGGTGCGGTTTTGTTGATCGTTGCCATCACGGCCATCGGGTTCGCCCAGCAAAACGGGTCGATCTCAGGACAGGTCGTCGACAGCCAGGGTGCGTCTGTGGTGGGCGCTTCGGTTACCGCAAGCAATAGTACGGGAGTTGAAAGGAATTCGATTTCCGACTCCAACGGAATCTACCGGATTGAAGGGCTTGCACCGGGCAGCTACACGCTGAGTGCCACTGCGCCGGGCTTTGGCAACTTCGAAACGACGGATATCGAGGTTGCCGGAGGCAAAAACGTAAGTATGCCGGTACTACTTTATGTGGAAGGTATCGAAGAAGAGGTCGATGTTACTGACGAGGGTACGGTCTCAACCGACAACCAAAACAATGCCAGCGCTTTGGTTCTAAAGGCCGAAGATCTCGAGTCGCTACCGGACGATCCTGATGATCTGGAGCAGGCATTGCAGGCACTCGCCGGCGGGGCCGCCGGGCCGAACGGCGGGCAAATCTATATCGACGGTTTTGAGGGTGGAAATATACCTCCAAAAGAAGCCATTCGCGAGATCCGAATAAATCAGAATCCTTTCTCAGCCGAATACGACCGTCTTGGTTTTGGACGTATTGAAATCCTTACAAAGCCCGGTTCCGACAAATTTCGTGGCCAGGCCTATTTCAATTTTAATGATGACGCCTTTAACAGCAGAAATCCGTTTTCCGAGAACAAAGCCGATAGTCAGACCAAGTTTTACGGTGGAAACATCAGCGGTCCGCTAATTAAGAACAAGGCCTCATACTTTCTTAGCCTCAACAACCGGGACATCAGCAGCGGCGAGGCGGTCAATGCGACGATAATAGATCCCAATTTCAACATCGTACCCTTTCAACAGGAGTTTACGGTGCCCGATAAGCGTTTTTCAGTCAATCCCAGATTCGATTATCAGATCAACGATAACAACACATTCGTGGCGAGGTACGAGTTCGAACGGCGAACCAGCGAAAATCAGGGAATCGGCGAGTTTACGCTTCCTTCGCGTGCGATTTCAGTTGAAAACACCGAACATACTGTTCAACTCACCGAAACCGCGATACTCAACGCCAAGACTGTCAATGAAACAAGGTTTCAGTTCAGGTCAGAAGACACGGAACGCGTTGGCGCCTCCTCGGAACCTGGGATCAACGTCCAGTCCGGTTTCGTCGGCGGCGGTGCCTCAGTTGGATTGAGCTTTGATAAGGAAAAATCGTGGGAGCTCCAGAACTACACGACTACGGCGCTTGGCAAGAATTCACAGCATGCGGTTAAGTTCGGCGTTCGCGTGCGAGGCACGACGCTCGACGACCGGTCGGAATCCAATTACAACGGTACGTTTACATTTTCCGGGTTCCTCAACGATAACAACACCCCGCTCGACGAAACCGACGATTTCTTTGTCAGTTCGATAGAACAATATCGCGAAAAACTGCTTGGAAACACCGATCCGCGGTAT
>JAOTWT010000368.1 GCA_029862725.1 Acidobacteriota bacterium
CCGTCCGGTTCCGAAACATCAATCGCTCCCGGCCTGGACTGCGCCGAAATCGTCCCAAAATATTTTTCAATCAACGACTTGGCCGTATCCGGCTCGAAAGCCCCGGACAACACGAGCACGGCGTTATTGGGAGCATAGTAGATACGGAAGAATTCGCGGACGTCTTCGACAGTAGCGGCATCCAGATGGGCCATGGAACCGATCGTCGAATGTGCGTTTGCAAAATTCTTGTACACCATCGACATCAGAATATCGAAAATCTTGCCATAGGGCTGGTTATCGTAGCGGAGCCGCTTTTCTTCTTTGACGGCTTCCCTTTGGTTGTCGAGATTTTCCTGTGTCACCGCAAGGGTCCGCATCCGGTCGCTCTCGAGCCATAAACCGAGCGGCAACTGATCGGCGGGAAGTGTTTCGAAGTAATTCGTACGCTCCGTGCTGGTGGTCCCGTTCATCGTACCGCCGGCCTTCATAATGAACTGAAAGTGCTCGGCTTTTCCTACGTTTTCCGAACCCTGGAACATCATGTGCTCGAAAAGGTGCGCAAAGCCGGTCCTGCCCTCGCGCTCATTACGGGAGCCGACGTCATAATAGACCGCGATCGAAACGACCGGAATCGAGGGCTCCGGGTTTAACACCACCCTTAGCCCGTTTCCCAGAAAATAGTCTTCAAGTTGAAGATCCGCTAATTCAAGATTTGTAGTCATAACGTAATAAGAACCCTTGCGGCGCGGGGGCCGAAAGGGAAGCAACTATTCTAACGCGGGATTGCAAAAAGGTCATTCGGCCGCAACGTTTTGATTGGAACGGGCAATCGAATAAAGCATCGATTTGACCTGAAATGGCGTCATCTCGGGGCAGGCTTCGAGCAAGAGCGCAACTATTCCGACGATCTGAGGACACGCAAAACTATTTCCGGTAAGGTTTTTGTAGGTATTATTCAGCCATGTCGTGCGGACGTTTACTCCGGGTGCCGTGAGTTCAATAACATCTCCGAACCTAAAGCCGAATTCAAAGGGGTTCTTCATTTCGCTCTTGCTGACCGAAATCAGCGACGATGAAAAAACGGATGGATAACTCGGTTGGGGCAGGTTATTGGCCGCGGCAACCAACACACAGCCGTTTCGGTAGCCCCGGTCGAGTAGATCGTGCAGCGGAACCGCGAGTTGAGTTTTCGTTGTGCCGAGGGAGAGGTTTATCACGTCATATCGCTGTTTGATCGCAAATTCCAAACCGGCGAGGAATGCATGTCCGTCGCCGATCCCGGTAGCACCCAGGACCTTGATACTGTGTAGTTCAGCGTCCTTCGCGATCGACGAGACGATCCCCGCGCAGGCAGTTCCGTGACCTGCAGAATCGCCAACGTCCGTCTCAACGAAAACGACCCGGTCACCTTCGGTTTTCGCCTCCCAGCAATGTTTGATCTTGCCGCGCAGCCCCTCGTGAGCAGCCTCGACCCCGCTATCGACGATCCCGACCCGCACGCCTTTTCCGGTCGCGCTCATCCAATCGAGGTCGAAGGGGTAATGAGCCGAAGTTTCGAAATCCCTTCGCGCTTCTCCTCCTTCTGCTGAAACTGAATCAGACATCTGAAAAATCAAAATCTCCGTTCTTGCCCGCAAACCCCAAAATCGCCAACAATAGCTCCCTGCAGAGTTTACGATGATCCGATCCCCGGTCACCGATCTCCTTGACAAGCACGGCCAGCTCAAGCAGTTCTTTATGCTCCTTCCTGCCCCGTAGGTCTTCGACCCACTTGAGCACTTCTCCGAGCTCGGCGTCCTCGGGGCCCTCACAAACCCGCTTTGCCAAATCCGCAGAAAGGCGGCTTGCCTGGCACGCGTAAACAAGGGCTCCTATCGATTCCGCGTAGATTGCGGCGGTATCCATCTCGTTCGTCGTGAAGGGCTCGTAGGGAGGATCGCCGGTCCGGTTTATGAATTCAAGTACCCCGATAATACCGCCGTCGAAAGACAAAGGCGTCGCAAGCAGAATCTCTGTCGAAAACCCCGTTTTTTTGTCGATCTCCGCGTAAAAGCTTTCTTCCTGCCCGACATCGCTGATCGCCAACGGTTGCCCCGACACCGCGACAAAACCAGCAATTCCCTTGCCGGCCGGAATCCTGACGCCCTCCAGCTGATCACCTACTTTTCCGATCGCCTTCAGGAAGACAAGATCGCCGTCCTCGTCATCCGTGACAATTATCGACGCCCCTTCCGACCCAAGCGCCCGCGCAGCCGAGATCAAAAGAACCTCTACCGCCCTTTCAAGATCAACGTTCAGGGTACGCGCGATTTCGTTGGTTCTGACCGCGCTTTCCAGAAGGTCTTTATTGTCCTCTTTTGAACCCATAACCCGGCCGGCGGAGTCTGGTTTTCGAGCCGCCCCTTCGACCAAACAACGAATTTATCATCCTGAGTATACAAAACGAAACAGGATACTGGAATATCCCCGCCATTGGTCATTTGGTCACTACAAATAGAAAGTGTGCCGCCGGGAAGGGAAAAGAACATTTTTCCTCCGGAAACCCGTTTATCGACTTGTTGAACGCCCCATTCAGCATAAGGATTTTTGTATTTTTGTTTGTCCTGGGAGCGTTATGAGGAGATTTGGGTTCGTACTTTTGCTGGTAATGGCCTGCTCTACTGTTTTTACTCAACAGGGCGTACAAAAGAGCCTCAATGATCCGTTTTTGATCGGAACAGGCAAGAGTTTCTCGGCCTCCAGTGATCACGCCGGCGGTCCGGGAAGCCTCAATCATGTTGAAAGAAAAAGACTATCAGAGGCCTTTGGCGAGGCGCTTTTGCTGATAAGGAATAATTTCGGAGGCGGCAACCTTCCCGATTCTGACGCATTAACGAAGAGCGCGATCTCATCGATGCTCTCGAGCCTCGATCCGCATTCCGGTTTCTATGATCCTTCTGAATACAGCGAACTTCTCAGCGACCAACGATCGGAGTACTTCGGCATCGGGGCTTCGATTTCAAACTATTCAATCGCTGGTAAATTCGACACCTATATCACTTCAACGTTTCCGGATTCACCTGCATTCAGAAAACGGCTTCGATTTGGAGACAAGATTCTGGCCGTCAACGGCGAGGATGTCAGGGGGAAATCGGCGCTCTACGTCAGAAATAAGGTGCGCGGTCCGGTCGGTTCGTCGATAACTTTGAAAATCCAAAGGGCAGGAACCGTCGCACCTTTTTTGGTCATAATGAGGCGGAACCGCGTGCCCCAGCCGTCGATTGCTGACGCTTATCTGTTACGGGACAGGGTCGGCTATATCGATTTGACAAGTGGTTTTAACTACACGACCGAACGCGAACTCAAGATTGCCCTGCAGGGCCTGACGGCACAGGGGATGAATTCGCTAATCATTGATTTGCGGGATAATACGGGCGGAATCCTGGAACAGGCCGTTTTTGTCGCCGAGAAGTTTCTTCCAAAAGGAAGACCGATAGTAAGCCAAAGGGGCCGTTTCGCAAATGAACACCGGGTCTGGGTCTCGCGAAACCGTTTTCCGGTTCAGATTCCGATCGTCGTCCTCGTAAATGAAGAAACCGCCTCGGCTTCCGAAATCGTTGCCGGAGCACTCCAGGACCACGACCGCGCCGTCGTCGTGGGAACAAAGACATTCGGAAAGGGGCTGGTCCAGAGCGTGATCGACCTCCCGAATGGCGCGGGTCTGACATTGACCACCGCGAAGTATTACACGCCGTCCGGAAGACTAATCCAGCGGGATTATTCGGGCAGTCTTTACGACTACTATCGCCACCGAGAGAATCGATTTCCAAAAGCCAGGACGGCACGCCGGACAGTGACCGGAAGGATGGTCTATGGCGGCGACGGGATTACGCCCGACGAAACCGTCGAAAACCCGGAGCTCACACGGTCCCA
>JAOTWT010000369.1 GCA_029862725.1 Acidobacteriota bacterium
ACCGTGCCGCAATCGAGAAGTACGAGGTGATCGGCGAGCCGCGCGATCTCTTCAAGGTCGTGCGACACATAGACCGTTGGAATGCGCAGTTTGCTCGTCAGGGAATCGAGATACGGTAGTATTTCGAGCCGGTTCGCATTATCCAGGGACGCCAGGGGTTCGTCCATCAAAAGAAGGCCGGGGTTGACTGCCAACGCGCGCGCAATTGCCACGCGCTGACGTTCACCGCCGGAAAGAGTTTCCGGCATACGAGTCCTGAAACCGCCGAGATTCAGGATACTCATAACGTGATCGATATCTATCCCGCCGCTGGTTTCGACGGTTCGACGCCGGCCGTATTCGATATTCTGAACAACATTCAAATGCGGAAAAAGATTCGGTTCCTGGAATACGTAACCGATCGGGCGTTTGTGCGTCGGGACAAACAATTCCTTCTCCTGCAGAACGCTCTCACCGATTTTCAGAAAGCCGCCGGGGTGCCTGTCGAGACCGGCAAACGCCCTCAATAGCGTCGTCTTTCCGGACCCGGATGGCCCGAACAACCCTGTTACACCTTCCGACGGAACCTCGAGGTCCGCGTCCAATGCGAATTCGCCTCTTTTGAGATTGAATTTGGCCCGGATACTCATATTCTGATTACGTTATAACGGCGGTTATAGCCATAGACCGCGGCAAGCATTAGAAACGAAAGAACAAGTAGCAATCCGGCAAGAGTGTTGGCCTGCGTGTATTCAAGGGCTTCCACGTGGTCGTAGATCGCGATCGAAACGACCGACGTTTCGCCGCGTATGTTCCCGCCGATCATCAGCACGACACCGAACTCGCCGACCGTGTGGGCGAATCCCAATACTGCCGCAGTTACAAACCCTGGACGCGCCATCGGCAGCGCGACGGAAAAAAAACGGTCGAAAGGAGACGCACGCAGGGTCGCGGCCGCCTCGAGAGGCCCATCGCCGATTGCCGAAAACGCGTTCTGCAGGGGCTGTACGACAAATGGGAAGGAATAGATCACCGAGCCGATAACGAGTCCGGTAAAGGTAAATACTGGCGGGCGTGAGCCGAGCCACTGCGAAAGGACACCGATCGGCCCGTCCGGCCCAAGTGCGAAAAGCAGGTAGAACCCGAGTACCGTCGGGGGAAGCACCAGGGGAAGCGCGATGACCGCTTCGATGAGGAATTTGAGCCGAAAACGGCTCCGCGAGAGCCACCATGCAACGGGCGTTCCAACGAAGAGTAAAACAATCGTCGTGACCGCGGCTAACTGAAGAGTGATTAGCAGGGCTTTAAGATCGGCGTCGTTCAGCATTATGGGGTACCGTAACCGGATTCGCGGATCAGCTCAAGCGCTTCAGGCTCTCCCAGAAACCTCAAAAACTCGCGAGCGCCGGGACTGTCCCTGATCAGGACCGCCTGCTGCTCGATCGGGGTGTAAGACTCCTGCGGGACCACCCAGAACGAGCCCTTGCCCGATTCCCCGCGGGCCTTTAGCTGAGAGAGCGCAATAAAACCGAGATCCGCATTCCCGCTGTCGACGAACTGAAACACTTGCCCGACGTTTTCGCCCCTAACGATCCGTGTTCCCGATCTCTCGGCGTCGATTCCCAGTTTCTGCAATACCTCCGAAGCCGCTATCCCGTAGGGTGCAAGACGCGGATTGGCAATCGCAATATTTAAGTTTTGACTTGAGTTGAGGACCTTGCCGTCGGAGTCGACATAATCGGGCTTTTCGCTCCAAAGGACCAGACGCCCGCTCGCGTATGTAAACCTCGTGCCCCTGATCCCGATATCCATCTCTTCCAGCAGAGCGGGGTGCTTTCGATCGGCCGATAAAAAGATGTCGAACGGAGCCCCGTTCAAAATCTGGGCATAGTGTTTGCCGGTTGAACCGCTTGAAAAGACAACCCTCCGACCCGATTTTCGTGTAAAGGTTTCGCCGAGTCGCGTGGCCGTTTCGGCGAAGTTGCTCGCGACGGCGACCCGGATTTCGTCGTTGGGCTTACTGCCGCATCCCCCGTTGAGTACCATTCCGGAAGCAACCAAGACCGCCAACGCGACGCCTAGAATTCCTGTTTGATATTCTTTGCTCACATGCTCCGGTCGATCAAGGCGACATTGCGCCGCGAGCAGCAATCAGGCGGCCACACTCTCGACGGCGTTTGCTCCTAGGAGCTTTACAAACTTCTGCGCCGCGAGCGTGAGCTCCCGTTCGCTCCTGTAAATTACCCCGACGGGCCGTTCCCAATCAGTTTCCTTTAATTTTACAACCTTTAGCTGGCCGTTTCTTTCTTCGTCGACCACGCTCGGATAGGGCACGATAGCAAGACCAAATCCTACTTCGACCGCCCGTTTTATCGTCTCGATGTTATCGAATTCTGCCGCCTTGTTAACGCTGACGCCGTAAGAACGGAGGATCCTGTCCGTCGCCTTTCGAGTCGGTATATCGCGTTCAAATAATACGAAATCCTGATCCTTCAGTTGTTTCGCGCTGATCGTCTTTTCTTTTGCGAGATCGTGATCGGGAGGGCATATTACGACCAGGCGGTCGCTTGCCATCGGCACCACGGTGATACCCCTTCGGGGTTCGGGAAATGCGACCACACCGAGCTCGACAATACCCTTCAGGACGTCCCTCACGACCCGGGTTGTTCTGGAGTATTCGAGATCTATCTTCACTGAAGGGAACTTCAACATAAACTCCCGCACGATCGGCGGAAGTTCATGAAGCCCGACACTATAGACCGTCGCGACCTTTACGACCCCACTGACGCGGCCGACGAGGCTATTCATTTGCTCGTTTAGCTGGCTATACGCATCGAGGACGTTTTTACTCTCGCGGTAAAACACCTCACCGGCGGCCGTCAGACGTATCTCGCGGCGGCCGCGAACACGTTCAAGCAGTTTTTTTCGAAACTTCTCTTCCAAAGTTCGGATTTGCTGGCTTACAGCAGATTGCGTAACAAAATTTCGTTCTGCGGCCAGGGAGAAGCTTTGAAGCTCCACCAGGTCGCAAAAAACTTGGAGTGTTTCAACATGCATAGATTCATTCTAACTAAACAAAACTAATAAATGAAGTATAAGTAAATCTATATTTCTGATGCAAGGGAATTCATTTTCTCTAATGAAGTGCAGAATACAAGCGGTTTGCTATACTGCTACAAAGCAGCATTTGATCGGCAAAAAACTCATTATCCTAAATCCAAAAAGAGGAATCAAGAATGGCGGCTAAATTCAGCAGGACATTTCTGCTCAGGAAACTGCATCAGCTCACGGGAATCGTACCGCTCGGGCTTTTCTTCGGGGTGCACATGTTCACCAACGCCAAGGCAATGAACGGTGCAAAAGTCTTTAACGATGCAGTCGCGGACATTCACCACTTGCCTTTCCTCCTGCTGATCGAGATTTTTGGCATTTTCCTGCCTCTTCTTTTTCATTCTGTCTACGGAATCGTGATCAGCGCCGAAGCCCGTATGAATGTGATCAATTACGGATATGGCCGAAACTGGCTCTATATTTTTCAGCGAGCGACGGGGATTTTTCTTTTTGTCTTCATATTGTTTCATCTCCTGCACTTTCGCTTCGGACTCTTTGCCGGTCTCGGCCTGAGCGATGTCGCCGTCGCGGGGAACGCAGATCAGGCGTTTTCGATCATCGCTGGTGATTTTCAGTCGGTTGGGGTGATCGTCCTTTATGTGCTGGGTGTTGCTGCAACCGCCTGGCATCTTGGTTACGGAATTTTTCTCTTTGCGGTTGATTGGGGGCTTGTCATCGGTGAAAAAGCGCAGAGGTTCGCACTATACGCCTGCGCTTTTATCGCACTTGGACTCTTTTCGGCAGGCACGAACGCCGTGTTTTCGTTTGTAAGGCCATGCGGTCTCTTGCCGCAAGTGTTTTG
>JAOTWT010000372.1 GCA_029862725.1 Acidobacteriota bacterium
CTTTCCTTAATCAGTTCGACGGATGCATTGCAAAAGTCCTGGCAGGTCCAGTCCACATCCATCCGATATATCTTGGCCGAATTCACCAACCGGCGCATGTGATCATCGAGCCGGAAAACTGCCGGGCCGGCTTCGGTGTTGTAACAACGTATTCCTTCGAACACGCTCGAGCCGTAATGGATCACATGACTCATTATATGGATCCGCGCGTCGTCCCAATTAATGAGCTTCCCGTTATGCCAAACTTTGGCGGAAATCTTCATCGTGCTGACATCTTTGCTGGACATATTGATTCCTCTTTTTGAACTTAAATTAGTGCAAATTAAACAAATGACAAAATGGTCGGATTTTCTAGATCTGCGGCTTCAGGTAAATAATTTGATTGTTAAATGATATTACAGGCCCAATACTTAATCAAGAATCAAATATCTCGCCAAAAGCAAAAAAAAGGCGGGAACGCATCTGTTTCCCGCCTTTTTAAAACTGAATAATCGCCGATTGAGGGCGTCACAGGATCCTGACTCGGGGCGCATCCGCCTGCAGCCGGCTCGTAAAGCCGCCACTCTGGAGAAGGATGCTGATCAGGACCGGCTGGTCGCCGAGCATTTCCATCTCCGGGGTCAACTCAAAATCAAAATAATAAACGCCGGGTTCGGATTCGATCGGACCGTTTACAATCAGACCGCTCAGTTCCGGGCCAATTCTGACGGCCGTATTCTCGGCCGGCGCATTCCTGATCCCGGTCGCGAACAGACGAAGCACCGTCGGCACCCGCCGGTGGCCGCGGCGCCTGATCGTCGTCACATCGAAAGGCTCCCGGGTATGAACCGCATTGGTGACGTTAAACATACGCGCCCGGTTCGCGTTTGGATTCAGTTCGGAAATGAACAGATCCGGCTGGAGCGTGACTATCGCGAGGCTGCCGCGAATTATTGTTCCGTTATTGTTTATCACCACGGGGTAGTATGGTGCTTCAATATTTTGCGCGAGTCCGTTCGGTACCACAAATTCTATTTGCCGGCGTCCGACGCGCTTTAATCCAACCGCCGCTCCGTTGATGGTCATCGTGACTCCCGAGAGCTCGATCGGAAGGGGAAAGCTGCGTTTTACATCACCAACCGCGATCCGCGCCACAGTCGGTTGATCGAGTCCAGTCGTGTAATCCAGGAAAGCGAGCATGCCAGGGGAAAGACCCTGTTTTGCAGCTGGCGTTGCCGGTGTCGGTGTGGGTGTAGGGGTCGGCGTGGCTCCCAGCTTTGGCTTAACACGCTGTTTCTTAAAACCGGCCTTGGCGATCGTTTCATTTCCCGGCAATGGGGCGTTTTGGATAGGGATCCGGCTGGCCCCGGTCGAATAACTGAATGAAGACGAAGCTTCCCGAACGGCGTCCGGTTGTAGGACATAATAAACTTCAGATGAAAAATCGAAATTACCGGTGCCGATTTCTGATCCGGGCAGGTTGATCGCAACCCGTTTCGAGGAGTCGCTCGGGATCGCGAGTATCGTGCCCAATTGGAAACGCGGCGAAGGCAGCTTGGTGATCCTCGTAAAAGTCGCCGTCGCGGCAGGCACGTTTAGCGGGTAGGTATAGAGCTGCGCAGGCCGGTTGAAGTCGTTATTCAAACCGTTTTCGGGATCATCCGGAACATTGCCGTCGGGCGCGATATTCATACGTGTCTCCAGTATCAGAGACTGTGGTTCTCCCGCTACATAATCGGTAAATCCGGGGAGCCTTTCGATATCGCCGCCGGAGGCATCCGGATCATCATCGCTTCTCGCGCCAATTCTGCGGAAGGTGTCCGCGGCGACGTCATAAAGAAAGGTGCCAAATGCCGCCTGGTTTTCCCCGGAATGTTCGTTTGCGAGGTCGGCATACGAGTCGAAGACGATCAGGTTGCCGTTTCTGCTCATTCTCCGTCCGAAGCCAACTGCGTTTACAGTGCCGCCGGGATTCGTCGGGGTGGTGACGGTAATCTGTTTTTTCATCCCCGTCGGTGCTCCGTTCCCGTCAAGGTCCGAAAAGAAGACTTCACGGTTCTCGTCGCTGTTGTCACCGCCGGTCATTCCCACGATCGGGTTCTGTCCGTTACTTGAGAACATGAGCCGCGAACCGTCGCCGGCTATCGTCGGCACGCTGTTGGTAATGGGCGCACTGATTGCGCCTCGCGGCGTCTGCGTCACCTGAGAAATCAACGATGTTCCCGTCAAAGGGACTGGATTCCTCACATATACGAAAATCTCAGGATTGTCTTCGGGCACTTCGTTTCCGGTTCCAACCAGGTTGCGGTTCGAGACAAAGGCAGTCATGTTGCCGTCATCGGAGATGCTTGGAATTCGATTGTCCGAAGCGATTATCGGAGTCTGGGTTGGTCCGCCGGAGACCGGCGGGATGCTTGCCGGCGTATTTGTGACCTGGATGAATGTACCCGCCGCGAGGTCGGTGACAGGCAATTCGTCGCCGCTTGAGAGATTGGCTGGTGCAACGGCCGGTACCATATAAAGCCAGATCTCAAGATTCCCATCGGCGGTCATCGGGTTCTCAACCGTGTCGTCGTCGGGATTGTTAGGATCCCCGGGATCGTGTGTCGAAAGATCGTTTGCGTCGAAGTTTCCGGGGTTTGTACCGTCGGCAGGCTTGCCGAATGTGGTTGCCGCATTCGAACCAAAGGCTATCCATCGTCCGTCGGCACTCATCACCGGCCTAGCATTGGTAACATCGACGAAGGTATTGCTTGGAAAAAAGGGATCGTCCAGATCAATTAACGCCGCCTTTGTGTCGGTGATCTGAAAAATACGCCTTTGAGCGTAATCAAAGATGAATATCTCATTGTTGCGGTCTTCGTTTCGCGGATTAACGGACGCGATGTTTCCATTGGATTCAAAAACGATCAAACGACCGTCACTGCTGATCCCTCCGGCGAACGAGTTGCCGGTTGTCGTCGTGACCTGCCCGACGACTGAGTCGACCTGTCCCGAAACGGCAAACAATGAGCCGGTCAAAAGGGCGGCAATAGTCAAAAATATGAAGCGGTGTATCACAAATTATCCTCCGACTAGTCTTCAAACTAATCAATGGTCTTCTATCAATGGGGCTGCGCCCCGAAATGAAGGCACAAAAGAAAGCATTTTATGTCTAATAAAGCGGCGTTGCAAGGACGCCGCGCCTTCAATAGGGGTTTATTCGGAAATCAACGCGTAAGATGCGCGAAAAGCCGCAAAAGGTTGACTATCGTTGCTTAGTATTCGTGAAAAATGCATATTGTAATACCAACTGAGTGCCGCAAATAAAATTATGCCGACCCCAATCAAAATCATGATAATCGCCGGCGAAGATTCGGGCGACTCGCACGCCGCGGGCCTCGTCCGCGGCCTTCGGCATGAGCTTGGCGATTCGGCAATCGAGTTCTTTGGTGCGGCCGGCAGGAAGATGCGCGAAGCAGGTGTCGAAGCGTTGGTCGAGTCCGATGAATTCGGGATTGTAGGCGTACCGGAAGTGGTTCGGGCCGTGCCCATGTTTCTCGGGGTAATGAACAAGCTGACAAAGGCGGCCGTAGAACGGAAACCCGATCTGGTTGTCCTCGTCGATTTCCCGGAATTCAACCTGAAGATCGCTAAACGATTCAAAAAGAAAGGTTTTCGAGTCGTCTATTATATTTCGCCTCAAGTATGGGCGTGGCGCAGCTATCGCGTTCGTGGCATCAGAAAGTATGTCGATTTACTGCTCACGATTCTCCCGTTTGAAAGTGATTGGTATCGAAGGCGCGGAGTCCGGCATACACGATTCGTTGGGCATCCCCTGACCGGTACCGTACGCCCGAAGCAGGACAAGGCTTCTTTTTGCGCGGAATATGGCTTCGATGCGGGGTCCCCGCTCGTGGCGCTGC
>JAOTWT010000371.1 GCA_029862725.1 Acidobacteriota bacterium
AAAATGGCGGGCTGACGGTCCTGACCGGTGTCAGCCTGACCGAGTGGCGTGAATTGAACATATTCTCGATTGCCGCAAATACTCTTGTTTTTTTAGCAAATCTTCGAGATGCGTAAAGATCGACCTGGGCGTAGTGTTCGAGTCGAAAGCGGTTCAGGTCGTCGTCGAACTGCGCAGAACCGCCGCGGCCTTGAACGGACACAGTCCATTTTCCATTGAGACGGAATTCGCTCTGAACAGTGAACTGGTGAGCTGGAACTTGCGGAATCCGAAGCCCAACCAACTGGGGATCGGACTCAAAGCGCGCAACGCGGGCGTCGAGATAGAGATAGCCAGCCGTGAGACTGACCGTGTCTTTTTGAAATCCGCCCTCGATTTCGAAGCCTTGCGAACGCGTCTCGCTCGCATTCCGGCGCTGACGGATGATCAATCCGGGACCAGGGTCGATCGTTACATTCGATATCGCCTCGGAAATCGTTGTTCTGAAGGCACTTGCGTGGAAATTGAACGGGCCCTTTGAATAGCGGACACCGCCTTCTATACACATCGCCTTTTCGGCCAAAAGGAGGGCGTTGGGGCCTGTTATCACGTTTCCGACACGAAACCCGCGGTACAATTCGTTCAATGTCGGCGCGCGAAAACTGCGGCCGGCACTCGCGTAAATCGAATAATCAGGGTTGATTCGGACCAAGACCGCACCGTGAGGGCTGACCGCGTCTGCAAAGCGATCCTCAAAGGTCTCGGTTAAATTGATGCCGGTCGCGACGCGCGTCGTTGAAGAGAGGCCCCTGAAATTTCTCCATTGATCATAACGTACTGAACCGGATAGGTTTACGTGTTCATTGAGCCGAAAAAAGTCCTGGAGATGTACCGAAAACCTACGTTCGCGGCCACCCGCGCCGCCGAGCGTCGAAACGGTACCGCCAAAGAAGCCCGTCTCGTTGCTTGAACCCCTGACTTCCAGACCCTCGACACCAAACGCGATGCTGTTGCCGCGGTACAATGAGACCACCTGCATCGTAAACCCAAGCCTTTGAGCCGGTACCCTTTGAAGCCTTACCAACGATTCGCTATTACGGTCGTCTGCGACAGCCGAAAACGTCTGATCAAAGACCTGCGTACCGCCATAGACTTCCGCCTTTAACCGATGGTTTTTCCAGTTCTCGTTGATTTCGCCCAATCCCATCTCAGACCCCACCGCAAAATCCCGAAGATGAGTCCGGTTACTCTGTACCGGCGTCCCGTTATTTCTGACTTCGCCAAACAGGGACGCCTTGGCAAATACCTCCGAAAGGGCACCTGCCGACCGTGCGATTCTAAGCGTGGCGGTGTTATTCCTGGAATTTGCGAAATCATCCACTAAACCCCGGTCAGCGTTTGAGACGATCCGGTAACCTTTTGTTTGAAAGGAATTAACTACTAATTCAGATGACCATTCTGATGCCTTCAGGCCTGCGAAAACGGATCCCTCAAACGTTTCAGCCGTTGCGGCAGAAAATTCCGCGGAGATGTCGAGCGATCGTTCGGCGCGCCTCGGCATAAGTAAAACGGTGCCGCCGATCGATCCGCTACCGTAAATTGGCGAGGAACCGCCACGCAGGACGTCGATCCGTTCCAATGATATTCGGGGCACGCGGCTCCAGAGCACCCAACCGCCGAAAGGATCGTTTAAAGGAACGCTTTCCAAAAAAACCCCGGCCCTGCTGGCCCCGCTGGAGTTGACACCGCGCAGCGAAGCACCCTGCGTCGTTGGGTTGGAATGCCGGCTTCCCGACCTACGGAATACCGTAAATCCGACGCTTTGTCGCAATATGCCGTCGACGGCATCTGCGGCGGAACTTGTGATTTCATTCCGTCCAAGTGTGGAAATGCTGGCCGGCGTCTCGTCGATTGAAGTTTTTGCCCTCACAACGCTGACAACGACTTCCTCACGAACGGCGGGCGGATCCAGTTGAAACGGCTTAAGTCCCTTGTGTTCTTGAATGTTAGCGATGGTTTGACGTAAAATTGAGAAACCTTCTGCTCGGATGGTAATCTCAAGTTTTCCGACCATTCCAACTTTACATATAAACACACCGCGACGGTCGGTGTTACAGGCGGATCTGAAACCCGGGCCAATTAATTGTATTTCGGCACCCGAAACAGCACTGCCATTTCCGTCCACCACAGTGCCGCTTAGAATCTGACCATCCCCGTTCTGCGATACGGCCATAAAGGACGTGAACAGGACGATGGAGAAAGAAGCGAGCAACCGTTTGATTCGATAAACGGATGATCCGGCTTGCGGCAAAGGAATCCTATGGTTCATTACGGGACTTATTCATGAGCGATCAATCTAGCGAAATACAAACTGACGAAAATCGGCCGTCTCCAAAGGTGCTCGTTTTATTCGGTACGAGGCCGGAAGCGATCAAGTGCGCCCCCGTGCTCCAGGAACTCAAAAGACGGGGCCACTTCGAAACCATTGTGGTTTCCTCCAGCCAGCACCGTGACTTATTGCTCCCGTTTGTGGACATTTTTGATCTGAGCCTAGATTACGACCTACGGATAATGACCGCAAACCAGACGCCGAATCAGATACTTTCTAAGACGATCGCCGAGCTCGATACGTTGCTGGATATGGAATCGCCACAGCTGATCATGGTGCAGGGCGACACATCGACGACCCTTGCGGGAGCAATCGCCGGTTTCAACCGCGATATCCCGGTCGCACATATAGAGGCCGGCCTCCGAACGGGTAATCTGAGGAGTCCGTTTCCGGAAGAAATGAACCGCCGGCTGACGGCGAAACTCGCAACGTTTCACTTTGCGGCGACCCCGCAAAACCGGCAGAATCTTCTGCGCGAGATGGTCTCGGAAAAGGAGATTTTTGTTACCGGAAACACGGTCGTCGATGCACTGAACTCGATCAGACACCGGCGCGAGCCCAGCGGGCAGCTTCTTGATTTGCTCGAAAAGACGGAAGGGATGAAACTTCTTTTGCTTACGACGCACCGGCGAGAGAGTTTTCGCAAAGCGATGCGCGAAAACTTAAAGGTAATCCGCGACTTCGTAACCGCCAGAAAGGATACGTGCCTCGTTTTTCCGGTACATCCGAATCCATACGTCCTTTCCACCGCCAATGAAATCCTCGGCGGCCAAGAAAGAATCTTCCTGATCAACCCTCTCGACTATATTGATTTCATCGCTCTTATGGAGCACTCCTGGTTGATCCTTTCCGATTCGGGCGGCATCCAGGAAGAGGCTCCTTCGCTCGGAAAACCCGTATTGATTCTCCGCGCCAATACCGAAAGGCCCGAAGCGGTCCAATGCGGTATCGCAAAACTGGTCGGGGGAAAACCATTGGTGCTCGCCTCGATGCTCAACCAGAATTACATGGTCGAGTCCTGGATAAAATCGGTCAGCAAAGTCCAGAATCCGTTTGGAGACGGAAAAGCCGCGAAAAGGATTGTGGATATACTGGAGACTCTCGCAAAGTAATAATCGAATGGATATCGATAAACAAAAAAAACACCTGTTGACGATTCTGGTCGAGGATTACTTTCACGTCGGGGCCTTCGACAACCTTATTCAGCAGCGGAATTGGCCGAATTTTGAGACGCGCTACGAACGAAATACGCTGAAAGCGCTCGATTTACTCGATGAATTCGGCTCGAAGGCGACGTTTTTCGTGCTCGGTTGGATCGGTCAGCAGAATCCGGGTTTGATTGCGGAGATCGCGGGCCGCGGCCACGAGGTTGCCTCGAGGGGGTTTTATCATCGCTCGCTAAGACAGCTTACAGACGAAGAGATCCGTGAAGACCTGAAACGGACAAGGAAAGTCCTCGAACCCGCCGCCCGGCAGAAGATCGTCGGTTACCGGGCCGCCGAGAAATTGTCGTAAG
>JAOTWT010000373.1 GCA_029862725.1 Acidobacteriota bacterium
AAACGGCTCGCGGCTGTACCCGTTTGAAGGCTGAGTCACCGATACTCTGCGAAAAAGTCTCGTCAAATGAAGGGGCCTCGTCGGCCCGCTCGCGTACAACTACCGTACCGGCGAAGAGATCTCCGACTCGCTGGTCGCGGCCATTCAGGAAAATCGTGATCAAACCGATAGAATAGACCGGCAGGAAGAATCCGGGAAAAGCGTCGACGATTCGAATAATGTTTCGGGCGACAGCCTCCCAGACTGTGATCGGCCGGCCGTCCTCCCTTATCACACGCAACTTAAAAAGCCTCTTGCCAGGGGTCTGCCCGTTGAACCACCACTCGAAAAAAACAAAATACCCCGAAAAAATCAGCGAGGCAATGACCAAAAAAATCGCAATCGTCCACTTCGACATCTCGCCGGCAAAAATCTGGTCCGCCGTAAACCCGCTGCCGATACCGGAAAGCCACACGAAAAGCCATCCGACAAGGAAGATACTCAGAAACTGTATGAAGTGATCGACCGCCACGGCGAGAAAACGGTTGCCGATCGAGGCCAAAGCAAACGCCAGCGGAACGCGCTCCGGCGTTTCTATGATCAGCGTTTCTTCGGTTTCAATCAGGCCTGTATTCATTCTATAAGGAGTCAGGATTCGGGATTCAGGATTCGGGTTTCGGGATTCAGGATTCGGGATTCAGGATTCAGTCGTCGTGATCCGTGGTGCTTGGTCCAAATGTACAGAGTAACGCCTTTAGGCGTGGTTCTTACATAGCCGCAACGATTACTTTGGATTCCCAAATTGTCCCTTGTCCATTATCCATTAAGCCCACCTGTCACGTTCAAATATTTAAGCTTGCCAACCTGAAGCAGTATGGGATCTGAACCGACCGCGACCTCAACCGCCGCGTTTTCTGCCTTTTCGCCGTCGATCTTAACGCCGCCTTGTTTGATCAGACGTTTTGCCTCGCCCTTCGACTCGACCAAACCCGTTTCGACCAGCAGATCGGCGACGCGCCAGGATTGAGACGCCACCCTCATCGATTCGATTTCAACCGGGGCATTTCCCTTGGAAAATTGCTCAGTGAAATCCTGTTCCGCCTTATCCGCATCCGCCTTCGTCTGATAGTCGGCAATAACACTCTTCGCGAGACGGGCCTTTGCGTCGCGCGGATTCACTGCTCCCGATTCACATTCACGCCGCAAAGACTCCCTTTCTTCCGCGGGAATATCCGTTAGCAGCTCGTAATACTTCCACATTAGGTCATCCGAAATCGACATAATCTTCCCAAAGATCTCGCGCGCCGGTTCGTCGATGCCGATGTAGTTTCCAAGAGACTTGGACATCTTTTCGACACCGTCAGTGCCCTCGAGCAGCGGTGTTGTTATGACAACCTGGGGTTCCTGGTCATACTCGCGCTGTAGTGCGCGTCCGACGAGGAGATTGAACTTCTGGTCCGTCCCGCCCAACTCAACATCGGCTTTGAGCGCAACGGAATCGTAGCCCTGGACAAGCGGATAAAGCAGTTCGTGAAGTGCTATCGGCTTTTCCTCGCGCATTCTCTTCTCAAAATCATCACGTTCGAGAATTTGTTTTACCGTTGTGTGCGAACAGAGTTTCACAAAACCCGCGGCGTCGAATTCCTCCATCCATTCCGAGTTGAACCTGATCACCGTTTTTTCCCGGTCAAGTATCTTAAATATTTGCGATTTATAGGTTTCCGCGTTTTCGAGTACTTCTTCTTTGGTCAACGGCGGACGCGTTGAGGATTTGCCGGTCGGATCGCCGATCATGCCCGTAAACGAACCGATGAGGAAGATGACCGTGTGTCCGAGATCCTGAAAAGCCTTTAGTTTTCTGATGACGACAGTGTGTCCGACATGTATGTCGGGCGCGGTCGGATCCGCCCCGAGCTTAACCACCAGCGGCTTCCCTGTCTTCCGGGAGCGTTCAAGCTTCTTCCGAAGGTCTTCCTCATGTATGAAATCAACGGTCCCTTTTCTGAGAAATTCTATTTGTTCGTCAATCGTCATAAGGAATCTATTGTAAGTAACGTTCCTTGCATTTCCTACTCCCCAAAAACGGAATTTCCTTTCGCGGCAATGGCGCTAATAAAGTCCGGTGATTATGCGTTCGCGACCCGGTCTGAAAATCACGAGGATTCTGTTCTTCTTGTCATAAATTGGTGAAGGTTTAACACTTTGACGATCCCGCCATAAAGCAAATCGCATAATACGGTCACAAATCAGCTCATCGTCGGCCGGCCCGCAGATAATATTGTCAGCGTTTTCTCGTTTGGCCTGACCGCCGCTAAGGTTTCGGTCGGCGGCAAAGTTGAACGCAGTGCCGGATCCGGCATTCGAAATGCCGTTGTAATGGTTACGGACCCGAGCGGGCAGATAGGGAGCACCGGAACAAACCAGTTCGGATATTTTAACTTTGAGGGAATCGAGGCGGGCGGCACATACGTCTTTGCGGTACATGCGAAGGGTTATTCATTTTCGCAGAGAGCACTCAATATCACTGATGATAAAAAAGGCCTGGTGTTAACCGCAAAATGAGTTCTTTTTTGTTCGCTCTCGAAGGGTGCCGATCCGAAATGGTCGGCATCTTTTTGTTTCCCGGGTTCGTTATGAAAGAAACAGACCCATTTCATTTCCGATTCTTGGGAACCGTGTCCCTTCTCGGCTTTACCTGCGGGCGAGTTCCCAATATTATGAACACCACGTTATGGAAAACATCCTGAAAAAATCGAAACTTGCGTTCATTGGTTGTGGAGTGATGGCCGAATCCATGATTAAGGGCCTGCTAGATAAAAAACTGGTGGGCCCAACGCAGATTTCCGCGAGTCATCCGAGAGCGGAAAGAAGAGAGGAACTAAAAAACGAGTATTCGATCAACGTTTTTGAGGGCAACGGAAATGCAGTTTCCGAAGCCTGTTCGGAAGACGATGCGGTTGTACTTTTATGCGTAAAACCGCAGCGCCTGAACCGGGTACTGAAAGATATTGCGGGCTGCGTTTCCAAACATGCAGTTGTCATCTCGATCGTTGCCGGGGCGACATCCGAAGCGATTTCCAATGCGTTGGGAACGGAGAAGGTAGTCAGGTGCATGCCCAACACGCCTTCTCAGATCGGCCGCGGGATGGCGGTGTGGACCTGCACCGATTCCGTAACGGACGGCGAGCAGGAAAAGGTAAAAACGCTTTTGAGCGCACTGGGCCGCGAAATGCACGTCGAGAACGAGCACATGATCGATATGGCGACATCGCTCAGCGCGACCGGCCCGACCTATACGTTTTTGGTGATGGAAGCCCTGACCGACGCCGGTGTCCATCTTGGGTTCTCTCGCGAGATGTCAAAAGAACTCGTTCAGGAAACGATGCTTGGAGCGGTGCTTTTTGCAATGGACTCGCATTTGCACCCCGCCGAATTGCGCAATATGGTCACATCCCCGGGCGGAACGTCGGCCGATGCGATCTACCAGATGGAAAAAGGCGGTTTGCGAACGGTCCTTTCGAAAGCGGTTTATTCCGCATACAAACGGGCTGTTGAGCTTGGCAAGGATGAATGACAAGCGGGAGTTCGATCTACACGATTATTTGATCGTTTGTAAATGCTCGAATCGGATCGATGATCGATTACAAAAGAAAAGAGGGACCGCGTCGAAACGCAATCCCCCTTTCGTGTCCAAGGGTAACTCTCGTGAATAGCAGCTCTCCCGGATACCCCTGAATCGCTTTACGGAACGAACGCGGACGGAACAGGCACATCACCGCTCGCACCGAATGTGACCGCGAGAAAGCCTGCCTGGCTTCGATTCATATACCAGGTATTGTCGAAGGGCCTCCAGATTGCAAAGTCCGAAACTCCGTCACCGTCATAATCCCCCGGGACGG
>JAOTWT010000374.1 GCA_029862725.1 Acidobacteriota bacterium
ATCTTTCCTGATTTCCTTGATGCGAAGAAGTCGGCAAGACAAAGATTTTTCGAACCGCGTTGTTCGACAGGCTGACGCGGGAACGTAAACCTTGTCTTTTCAGTCTTTTCGTCCTCTCCGTAGATTATCAGGTCATTTCCTTCCGACTGGCATGGGAAATAGCCATAGACGAGTTTTGCTTCCAGCAATTTGTCGCGTATCGCCCTCGCCTTTATCTCCGCATACTTTGGAAGAACGGTCTCTTCCAGAATCTGCTGATATTCTTCCGGCGATTTGCGGCCCTGTTTGTACTGCCACTGGCCTTTGAAAAGCGCGGTTTCGTTTATGAATTCGAAGATCTTCGTGAGATCAGTTATTTCAACTACCTTCGAACCATAAAACGGCGCCTTTGGGATGACCGCCGCCGGTTCGATACCTGAATGTTTGGTGTGCGCCGTGTTCAGGGTTTTGCGTTCGGAATTCAGAGTCGACTGTTTCATCGAATCGAACCCGAGTTTAGCGTCTTCACCGACAAGATCTTCTTTGTCTTCAATATCGATTCCTTCAAAAGTGGTTTCGCTTTGAACACTCAATGCAGGCGGGGGCGCCTGCGCTCCCTTGGAATCACTGTCTCCGGCAGCGGCTTTCTTGGCAATATCTGTCTCCGCTTTCTCCGTGGCCTCTGCGTTGGAACTATCTTCCCGTGTAAGCTCGTCCATCGCGTTGAGGCCGTCAAACGCGTCGCGTGCATAAAACAATTTGCCTTCAAACAAGGGGATCAGATCATTGTCGACATAGCGTCGGTTTAATGCCGCCCCGCCCAAAACGACCGGCGTTTTA
The DNA here is from genome assembly GCA_029862725.1 of Acidobacteriota bacterium. Taxonomy (GTDB): domain Bacteria; phylum Acidobacteriota; class Blastocatellia; order Pyrinomonadales; family Pyrinomonadaceae; genus Aridibacter. The sequence continues at coordinate 820 of JAOTWT010000374.1, forward strand.
TCACCGCGTTCGTTCATGATCTCAAGATTGTCGCGCATTACAAGCGTCGATTTTACCAGCAGCCCGCTCATCCCGATGGCGTCGGCCTTGTGTTCGGCCGCCGCGTCAAGAATCGCATCGACATGCTGCTTGATACCCAGGTTTATTACCTTATAACCGTTGTTTGTAAGGATGATGTCAACGAGATTCTTGCCGATGTCGTGGACATCGCCCTTGACCGTCGCGAGCACCATCACTCCCTTGTTCGAACCCTCGACCTTGTCCATAAATGGTTCGAGATACCTAACGGCTGCCTTCATCGCCTCCGCGGATTGAAGCACGAAAGGAAGCTGCATCTGACCGGAACCGAAAAGATCGCCGACCACCTTCATCCCTGCAAGAAGATGAGTATTGATGATATCGAGCGGCGGATATTTCTTCATTGCCGCCTCGAGTGAATCCTCGAGACCGATCTTTTCGCCGTCGATGATATGCCGTTGGAGTTTTTCCTCGATCGGAAGCTCGGAGATATCCTGTTTGAGCGTCTTCGCCGTCTTGCCTTCGAAAAGCGTCGTGAACTCGGTAAGCGGGTCGTAGGTGCAGATATCGCCTTCGAACCGGCGCTTGTCATAAATCAGTTCGCGTGCGACCTCGATCTCGTGTTCGTTAAACTTCGTCAATGGTAAGATCTTGATAGCATTGACGATAGCGGAATTCATTCCCGCTTCCACCGCGTCGTGCAGAAAAACCGAATTCAGTACGATCCTCGCCGCCGGGCTTAGACCGAAGGAGATATTCGAAACGCCCAGGATGATATTGGCGTCCGGCATTTCGGCCTTGATTTCCCGTATCGCCTTGATTGTCTCGTCGGCGTTTTTCCGGTCCTCCTCGATCCCGGTCGAAATCGGAAGCGCCAGCGGGTCAAAAAAGATGTCGTGCGCCTGGATCCCGAAATCGACGGTGTCTCTAAAGGCACGCCTTGCGATCTTAAGTTTATCCGTGGCCGTTCGCGCCATCCCGTCTTCGTCGATCAACCCGATCACGACTGCCGCGCCAAATTTTTTCGCCAGTTCCAGGACTTTGTAAAAGCGCGGTTCGCCGTCCTCATAGTTTGTCGAATTGAGGATGCATTTGCCGCCGGCGTGTTCGAGACCCGCCTCCATCTTCTCCCACTCGGTCGAATCGAGCATGATCGGGATCTTGACGTTTGTAACGAGCCGCGAAACGAGTTCGTGCATATCGGCGACGCCGTCACGCCCTACAAAATCCACGTTTACATCCAGAATATGAGAGCCTTCGCGTTCCTGCTCCCTGGCAAGCGATACGAGTCCGTCCCAGTCTTCATTATCGAGCAGCCGCCGCATTTTGCGCGAGCCTGACGCGTTAACCCTCTCTCCGACGATCAGGAAAGAGGCGTCCTGGTGATACGGCTGGCGGAAGTAGATCGACGCCGCCGAAGGGTCGAGCGACGCATTTCTCTCTTTCGGCGAAACGGAACCGATTCGTTCGACGAGCATACGAATATGCTCGGGCGTCGTTCCGCAGCACCCGCCGACGACGTTTACGCCGTAATCCTTAGCAAAGTGAACCACCTGGTCAGCAAAGCTCTCGGGTGTTTCGTCATAATGCTGTTTTCCGTCTTTTACTTCCGGGAGTCCCGCATTGGGAAGCACCGAGACCGGCATCACAGCATGCTCGCAAAGATATTTGAGCGATTCGGCCATCTGTTTCGGGCCAGTCCCGCAGTTCATACCGATAAGGTCGATAGGGAAGGGCTCGAGCGCGGTCAGGGCGGCGCCGATCTCGGTACCGTTGAGCATCGTCCCGAAAGTTTCGATGGTGACCTGTGCGATCACTGGGAGACGCATCTTGTTCTTTTCAAAATGCTCAAATATCACGTCCAGCGCCGCCTTGGTCTGGAGCAGGTCCTGGCAGGTTTCGACGATCAGGAGGTCGGATCCGCCGTCGATAAGGCCGCGAACCTGTTCTACATAGGCCGCTTTCAGGTCACGATAGGTTATATGTCCAAGAGTCGGAAGTTTGGTGCCGGGGCCGATCGAACCGGCGACGTATCGTCGATGACCGCCGGACGAGTAGTCTCCCGCGATCCGCTTTGCCATTTCCGCGGCGCGCAAGTTTACGTCATAAGTCTTTTCCTCGATCCCGAATTCGGAGAGGACGACGCCGCTTCCGCCGAAGCTGTTCGTTTCAATGACATCAACTCCGGCTTCGAGGAAATCAGTATGAACCTTTTCGATAGCTTCGGGTTTTGTGTAGAGCAGGTTTTCCGAGCAGTTTTCAAACTCCTGTCCGCCCCAGTCGTCGAGCGAGAGCTCCTGCGCCTGGAGGCTCGAGCCCATCGCGCCGTCAAAGACGACTATTTTTTCTTTCAATAGATCCAGGAAGTTCATCAATTAATCTCTTCAAACTTGCCGTTCCAGATATGCCTTGCGATTATCCATCGCTTACCTTTCCTAGAGAAAAGTGTCATGAAATTTCCTTTTGAGGCATAGCTCTTTGACTCATTATTCTTGCGATTCGTCATTGTCCATTTAATCTCGCTTGAACCGGTCGCGAAAGCCAAGTGCTTTTCACCGTCGATTCGATCCAACTCGATCTTGTAATCCGTGATTGTGGTCTTTGTATCACCAGGAGCAAACCAAAAATCCGTCATGGCCTTCTTGCCGACACGCGGAGAAAGTCCGTTAGGGTAGATCGTTGCGTCATCGGCAAACAGACCGAGTATCGTTTCGCTGTCATCTCTGAGCCAGGCCATTCGATACGTTTCCTTGATTTCCTTGATCGCTTCTTTGTCCTCGCCGGAAAGGCGGGTTTGTGCCTGCAGCTGGGTAATCAGGCAGAGTGAAACAGCAAACAAAGAAAATACAAAGGTGCTTCTTCTCATCATAGTTGTCTCCAGAATCAAAAAGCCCTGTGCTAAACAACACAAGGCCTTTGGAAAAGTCATTTGCAGCTGTTTAGCGGTTTATTTTTCGTGGTCGCAAGTCGCTATAACTCACCACGCGTTAAAGACAGAGTCTAGCCTTAAGTTACCGCCTTCGTCAACCGGGAGGC
>JAOTWT010000375.1 GCA_029862725.1 Acidobacteriota bacterium
GACTCCAGTTTTTCGCAGACCTTTCTGACAGCCTCGTGTTCGACCCTCGTTGTAACGACTTGTGTCTTTTCCGGTCTGGCTTCCAATGTCCCGAGGATCGCCCAGTTGTCGCTTTCGGTTCCGCCGGATGTAAAGACGATCTCGCCGGAGTGTGACGCCCCGAGCAAACGTGCAACTTTCCGACGCGATTCCTCAATCGCTTCGCGCGGCTTTTCTGCAAGAGCGTGAGCAGAAGACGGATTGCCATGGTCGGCGGTCAGGAAGGGAAGCATCGCATCCAGAACTGCCGGAAATATTTCAGTAGTAGCGTTGTTATCGAGATAGATCATAGAAACGGACCTTGCCGTGCGAAAATCGACTGAAAACGGCAAGAGCAATTTACCATTTTGAAAATAGCAATTACAATTGATCCTGCTGTGAGCGATAAACTCAAAATTACCGAAGCGAGCGGGAAGGAAAGTGAATTCAACCTTACTCCGAACTCCGTTTACATGATCGGACGTGCGAAAGAGAACGACATCGTCCTTAATGATCGGCGGGTCTCCCGTAAACACGCGCATATCCGGGGCGGTTCGCTCGAGTATACGGTCATCGACGGATATTTGCAGGACGGAGAGATCAAACGCAGTGCCAATAAGGTCTTTGTAAACGGGGCTCCGGTTCTCGAACACACGCTGCGTCCGGGCGATCGAATAACCATCGGCACCAGTGTACTCGTGTTTGAAAGAACAGCGGAAGCGCCGGTCCAGGTGGCACCGGACGCGATTCCCGCGGCTGCCGCAGCACCCTCGCCGGTTTCGTCCGCGCCCGCAGTTCAGGCGGGACAAGTGACCGATGCACAGAGGGGAGAAAAAATAGAGTCACCCAAGAACGTCAACTACGACGATCAGCCGCTTGGTACGACTCAGGTATTTCTATCGGCTAACGAGATTATCGAGAAGAGCGCGAAGACGTCGACGGGTGACGAGTTCGTCTCGATCGACAAGATTAAGGATTACGCTTCCCCCGAGGAAATCAAGGAACTGCGCCGGAAAGCGCAAATCCTTGAAATGCTCTACGAAATGAGCAAGTCGCTTGGCAAAGTGTTCGATCTGAAGGAGATATTCGAGAAAGCCACGGACCTTATATTCCGCGTCACACCGTCTGAGAGAGTCGTCGCATTGTTGGCGGACGAAACGCTCGACGGTAAGATCCTGGACTACAGCTTGTATCCGATCGCCGCCAAGTCCAGGGATGAAAAGCTTGATACCCTGACGGGCGAGTTGACCATCAGCAGGACTATCACGCAGAAAGTGATGCGGGAAAAAGTCGCCCTGCTTTCCCAGGACGCCAAGACCGACGCGCAGTTTTCGGGTGCAGAGTCGATAGTTTCTCAGGGCGTCCGTTCGACGATCTGCGCTCCGCTGATAACGGAATCGAACGTGCATGGAGTCGTTTATGCGGACCGGCTGGATCCTTTTGCCGCCTTCACGCAAGACGACCTGGAGCTGATTAGTGCCGTCGGGGCGCAGACTGCCGTCGCCGTTGAAACGATCAAAGGCCATAAACGGCTCGCGCGGGAAGAGGTCGCGAGGGCCAATTATTCGCGATTTATGCCCGAATATGTTGTTAAACAGCTGCTCGAGAAACCCGATTCGTTTAAATTGGGAGGCGCGAATCAGACGATAACGGTATTGTTCGCCGATATCAGGGGCTTTACGGCTCTATCAGAGAATGAAAACCCGGAGAAGGTTGTTGGACTTCTAAATCGTTATTTTTCAGCGGTTACCGAGATTATTTTCGAACACGGGGGGACCCTTGACAAATACCTGGGCGACGGCCTGATGGCGCTCTTTGGAGCCCCGACAGCGTCGGCGAGTGACGCCGACAACGCGGTAAGGACTGCGATCGACCTGCAAAAAAGGGTGCAGCAGCTTAACATCGAGCTGAAAGCCGAGGGATTTCCCGAGGTTTCCGTCGGAATCGGATTGCATACCGGCGTCGCAACCGTTGGATATATAGGTTCCGAGCAGAGATCGGAGTACACGGCGATCGGCGACACCGTGAATCTGGCATCTCGCTTGGAGTCTAGTGCCGATGGCGGCCAAATTCTTATAAGTGAAGCAACCGGAAAGGCTTGCAACGAATCTTTTCGTATAAGGAAGAAGGAGCCACTGGTGGTCAAGAACCGCGTACAACCCGTATCTTTGTTTGAAGTAAAGTGGAATTAGGTTACAATACGAGTCGCTCAGCACATATGAATCCGTCCCCCAAATATTTGTAATCCAAGGCCGATTATCACTATTATTCGGTAAGATTAAGAAAATGGCATTCTCGTCTCTAAAAAAATTAGTCACTGAATCGATGGCGATCGATTTGGGCACAGCGACGACGCTGATTGCAGTTAAGGACCGCGACGTCGTGCTTGATGAGCCCTCGCTTGTGGCGATTAACGAACTGACGGACGAGGTTGTTGCATTTGGGCTTGAGGCTTATGAAATGCAAGGCCGAGAGGGACGCGATATTGTCGTAAAAGCACCCCTAAGCGGCGGTGTTGTCGCCGACTTTGAAATGACCAAGCAGATGCTCGCGCATTTTGTAAAGAAAGCGAAGACGGGTGGTTCGCAGGTTTCGAGGCAGGCAGTTCTGAGCATGCTTTCCGATGTGACACACGTCGAACAGCGAGCGCTTTTAAATGCAGCTGAGGAAGCACATATCGGCAAGGTCTATATGATGGAAGAAGGCCTCGCCGCCGCTTTCGGGGCGGATGTCCAACCGGGCGATAAAAGGGCGTCGGCGATTGTCGATATCGGCGCCGGGACGACCAATGTGGCGGTTGTAACCAAGGGGTCGGTTGCGCATTCACGCTCCGAACGGCTTGGCAGCAACGATATCAACGAAGCGCTCGTTACACATTTGCGCAGACATCGAGGCCTTCAGATTGGTGCCGAAACCGCGGAAAGCATTAAACGCACTTTCATCTCGGCTACACCGCCGGAAAACCCTGAAGCGGAGATTCTGGCGCGCGGGCGCGACGTTCAATCCGGAAGTCCGAGCGCTGTTACGCTTACAGCCGGCGAAGTTTATCCGATCGTGGAAGGTATTGTCAGCAGGATAGCCCAGGTTGTACAGGACACGCTGACGGAACTACGGCCCGAGATCGCGGCTGATATCTACGACCGCGGGATTCTGTTGACAGGCGGCGGTGCGCTTCTCGACGGCATTGATCAATATCTCCGGAACTACATAGACCTTTCTGTAATCGTCGCCGAGGAACCAAATTATGCAACAGTTCGGGGTTTGATCAAGATGTTTGACGAGCCCGAATTGCTCGAAAGGGTATCGCGCAACGAGCTTTCGATTCTGCAAAACTCGGAAGTGCCCTTTGAGGCTTGATTGCACGCATCGACTGTTGGTCTTTCTCCTCCCTTTTTTGAATGATCAATTCCGTGAACAGAATTACCCGGTTTCTGAGACGGAGGTTCACGCTTGGCCAGATCGCAGGTATACCGATCCGGTTGGATTACCGCTGGTTCATCGTCTTTGCTCTTTTCTCATGGCTCGTTTCTTCTAACATTCCAGCACGGCTTGTCGAATCCGGCTTGGCAAGGTTTGCGATAGGCTTTACGACCGTCCTTACATTTTTTGCAACTCTTTTTATCCACGAACTGGCCCACGCATACAGTGCCCGCCGCGAACGAATCGAAGTATTGGAAATAGAGCTGCAGCCGTTCGGCGGTGTTGCCCGGTTGCGACGGGAACCAGATACTCCCGGTGCCGAATTCAGGATCGCGATCGCCGGCCCACTGGCGAGTTTCTTGATCGCCCTCATTTTATTGGGTTTGTTCGGATTTTCGACATACGTCGGAACCGCGATACTGACACCG
>JAOTWT010000376.1 GCA_029862725.1 Acidobacteriota bacterium
CTGGTTTCCGGAAGAACTGAAAGCAAAAAGTGAGACTTCAGGTAAACAGCAATTGAAGGGAATTGGTTTCAGCGCCGAAGATTTTGCAAAGAGTCCATGGCTTAACGGCTCGCTTGTCAAAATTGAGGAAACAGACTACTTCGTACTGCTCCTGCAGACTTCGTGATCCTATAACTCATTATATTTTTTTAGTTTACGATAGAGAGTGGACAAGTCTATACCGAGTATCCGGGCAGCCTGAGACTTGTCGTTGTTGACCGATGTCAGAATTTCCTGGATATAACGCCTTTCCATCTCCTCAAGCGTCGGGCGAAAGCCTTCCGGATCATTTGTCTCGAATCCGGGCCTTGATTCACTTCGGATCCGATTCGTCAGATGTTCCATCTCAATTTCAGTGTCGCTCAGGATAAAGGCTCGTTCGATCGCATTTTGGAGCTCGCGAACGTTGCCCGGCCAACGATAATTCGCCAGCGCGATCATAGCCTCGGCCGAGATGTCCTTTCTTGGCTGATCCTGCGCCGAGGCAGCCTTCGCGAGAAAATGCCTGACCAAAAGGGGTATATCCTCCCGTCTCTGGCGGAGCGGCGGAATATTGATTTCAATTACGTTGAGCCGGTAGAAAAGATCTTCGCGGAAGTTTCCTTCGTTGACCTCCTGCTCGAGGTCCTTGTTTGTGGCCGCGATGATCCGTGCTTCGAACGGATGGCTTTGGCTTGCACCGACCGGCCGGACCTCTTGTTCCTGCAAAGCCCTCAGGAGCTTTACCTGAAGCGGCAGGGGCATCTCACCGATCTCATCAAGGAAAAGCGATCCCGATTCGGCCGCACGAAACAATCCGGCCCTGTCACTATGGGCTCCCGTAAATGATCCCTTAACATGGCCGAACAACTCGCTTTCCAGGAGTTCCGCCGGGAGCGCACCGCAATTTACGCCGAGAAACGGGTCAGCCGAACGGGGACTCTGGTCGTGTATCGACCTCGCAATCAACTCCTTCCCGGTGCCGCTTTCACCCTGGATCAGTACGCTCGCGTTTGTTGAAGCGACCTTTTCGACGATTCGAAAAACCGACTCGAGAGCCTCGCTTTTGCCGATGATCCGCGAAAACGTTGAGCGGTTGTCGAGCTCGCGTTTGAGAGCCCGGTTTTCATTAAAGAGTTTCTTGGTTCGTATCGCATTCTTGACCGTCTGGAGTAGGTCTTCGTTGACGAAAGGCTTGGTGACGTAGTCGTAAGCCCCTTTCCGAAGCGCGGAAATCGCCGAATCCACGGATGAATAGGCAGTGATAATGATGACGAGTGCATTTTCGTCGATCGCCTTAAGATTATCGAGGAGCTCGAGACCGTCCATCCCGGACATTTTTATGTCCGTGATCGTCGCTTCGATATTGTTTTCGGAAAATATCTGGATTGCATTTTCCGCATTATCGGCGGTCAGCACATCGTAGTTCTCCGCTTCAAGCAGTTCACGGAGAATCTTGCGCATCAGTTCTTCGTCTTCTACAACCAGGACCTTGTTTTTTTCATCCGATGGCATATTTTTCGCCAAAAAGCGCTCCATTTTTAGACCCCCGGGGGCATCTGCAGGTTTCACTGAAAATCGTTTAAGCGCTTGAATTTAGAGTCTAACATAACGCTTTATCAATGTCGGCGTTTCGTGTTAGCATCAAAATGCTCATCCGTCTAAAACATTCTATGCGCGTATGGTCCCGCCTAATTCTTTCCGTTTTTGCCGCTTTGTGCCTCGCTTTGGCGGTGATTGCCCAGGATACGAATCCGGTAGAAAAAGAAGTAGCCAATCCGATTTCGGACACACCCAATGTTAACCCCGTAGCACCCGAGCAAAAAATCACTACGATCCTTAAAAAATCTGAATCGGGCCTGGTGCCTGAGGGCGGCGGCGACGAAATAGTCGTCTACTCTGACCGCCAGACGGTGGAAGGCGAGGCCGGAAAGCGAATCCTTATTCATGAGGGCAATGTAGATGTCAGGTACGGGATCTATCGACTCCAGGCGGACAAAATAACTATCTACGAAGAGACTGCCAATCTGGCGGCAGAGGGAAACGTGGTCTTCGATCAGGGGGATGACCAGAGGATAACCGGTTCGAGCGGGACCTGGAATTACAAAACAAAGCTCGGGAAGTTCGTGAATTCAACAGGTTATACAAACCAGACGAACGACGGAGCGGTGCTTTATTTTACCGCCGAAAGGGTCGAGAGGATCGGCCTCAACGAGGTTGAACTGGAAAACGCAGAATTCACTGCGTGCGAAGACGCGGTTCCGAAATGGAGCTTTACGGCCGATTCGGCAAAAATTATCGCCAATGACAAGGTGAAGCTGAAGAAGCCGAGGTTTCGGATAAAGGGCTTTCCGATCCTGCCCTTGCCTTCGATTTCGCTGCCGATCAAAAAGGAGGACCGAAGTTCGGGTTTTCTTACGCCCGGATTCGGGTTTTCGGCAAACAAGGGTGTGCGCGTGTCGGGAGCATACTACAAGACGTTCGGACGTTCGGTGGATGCTACCGTGAGGGCCGATCTGTTTACAGGGCGGGGGATAGGTTATGGATTCGATGTCCGGACACGGGCCAACTCCCGTTCGTATTTTGATTTTGGCCTTTACGGCGTTGTCGACCGGATTCTCGGTTCGCAGGAAAGCGAGGAATACCCCGATCAGGGCGGGACGATGTTCTATGCCGAGGGTATCCATTATTTTTCAAACGGTTTTGTCGGCGTTGCGGATGTAAGGTTTACTTCAAACCTCGCCTTCAGACAGGTTTTTCTGGACGGGGTCCAGCAGATAATCTCACCGATCGAGACTTCCGATGCCTTTGTGAACAAAAGCTGGCGCAATTACAGCCTCAATATAAGGACACGGTCAGCCGTCATTTCGATACCTAATGTGAGGGTCAAGACAAGAAACCTGCCTGGCATCCATTTCGAAAAACGTCCCGCGCTGCTGAGTTTCTTCAAGAACGCATACTTTACCTATAAAACGAGCCTTGATGGTGTCTCGAGACGGGAAGATGTGGATTCGGTCGAGGCTTACCGTTTAACGACGGGATCGGACCCGGTGGTGACCCCCGCGATCGGACAGCGTTTCGATGTGCATCCTCAGCTGATCATTCCTTATACCTCGAAGTATTTCTCATTGACCGCGACCGTCGGCGGGAGAGTCACCTACTATTCGGACACCTTCAATGACATGCGCCGGGTGGTAGGAACGGACGCGGTCAGGAAATACGGTGAAATCGAACTGGACTTTCGTCCCGCAGCGCTGGCACGTAATTTCTATGGCAAAGGTGACGAGTTCCGGTTCCGGCATGTTATAGAACCCTATGTCCGCTACAAATTGGTAAAAGGTATCAACAATTTCAACAAGTTCATCAGATTTGATTACGCCGACACCCAGACGGACACGAACGAGATTGAGTTCGGCCTGACAAATCGGATTTTTACGCGCAGGTATTCCGAGGCGGTGACAGACGAAGCCCGCGAGACATTGAAAAACACGGGATCCGACGAGCAGGACGAAACCTCGATCCAGCCCTATGAACTATTTACGGTCACGGTTCGCGGCAAATACTTCTTCGATCCCTATTTCGGCGGCGCGCTCGTACCCGGAAGGCGGAATCAAATCGTCCCGGTCACCGACCTCACTTACTACACTTTCACAGGTGTCCCGCGGCGTTTCTCGCCCGTCAACGTCGAAGCTGTTTATCGTCCGCTCAACACCGTTTCGGTAAGCACCAAAATGGATATTGGAGTGCGGGGCGGCGGACTTCGCAATATCTCTGCGACCATCGGGTACAGCAGAAACCTGTTGAAGTTTTTCCAGAGTTTTTATTACACGAGAGCCGTGGATCTA
>JAOTWT010000377.1 GCA_029862725.1 Acidobacteriota bacterium
TATTTTGCTTATGCCTCGGTGAGTCCGGCGGCCAGACACGGGCTCTTTAACACCACGGCAGATCCAGAAAACGACGGGACGATGTTCGACCCCGTCACATACAACAAGGGCAGCGCTGTAATTCACACACTGCGCGAGGAAATCGGAGACGACGCATTTTGGAATGCCATAAAAAAATATCTCAAGAAGTATAGGTACAAGAACGTTGAGACTGCAGACCTTCGAAGCGTGTTCGAAGAAGAATCCGGAAAAGATCTCGGGTGGTTTTTCGATCAGTGGGTTTACCGCTCGGGCCACCCGGAGGTAACTGTATCGCAGACTTTTGACAACTCGAACGGCGTCCTGACGCTCGTGTTTGTTCAGGCGGCAACCAAGACCGACAAGCCTCTCGCGCTATATAGGTTGCCATTGGATATTGAGATAAAGACCGCGGACCGCACGATCAACGAGAGGATTATGTTAGATGAACGCCGCGAATCGGTGTCGATAAAGACCGTCCTTAAACCGGAAAGGCTGGATATCGACAAGTCCTACAAGATACCGTTGAAAGATTTGACGCTTTCGCCGCTGGTTACACAGAATTGAGAGGGACTCTGGCCGAACGCAAAAAGTTCCGAATATCCCACGGGACTTCGGAACTTTGCTCTTTGAGAAGACCTGAGGTCTTTCATTTCGTTGAAAAAAGCACAAAGAACTTAGAAAAATTGCGTCTTTGCAAATATTTTCGCGTCTTCTTCGTATCGCCTACGAGGTTAGCTGTCGGGCTAGGGATGAAGAAGTTTCCCCGCTTTTGCTTCGCCCCTGAATTCGCTTCAACATGCGATTTCGTGGTTCCCCCGCGTCAAAAAATTGACTTAGGCACTATGATTTTCAACATTTGAGAATATACACCCGGTTGGACGTTTCTGGCAACCCCCCGATAACTTTTTATTTCGGCGCGTAAACCTGGCGCACAAGTGCGTAAACGATTACCCCCGTGACTGAAACATAGAGCCATATCGGATACGCAAACTTTACCGTGCGTTTGTGCCGCACAAAATCACCCGTGACCGCAAAGAACATGGCCCGAAGTACCAGCGGAAGAACCACCAGCGAAAGCAACACGTGAGAAGCGAGCGTCGCCAGATAAAACCATTTGACAGCGCCGGTGCCGGCAAATCTGGATGAAGGATTCGAAATATGGTAGGCGATATAGCTGATCAGAAAAACGATACCCAACAAGAACGCGGTAGTCATTGCATAGCGGTGTAGTTCGACGTGGCCTTTTTTGATAAAAAGAAGGCCGAACAAGAGGACCAACGTTGTTATTGTGTTTACCGACCCGATGACGTGAGGGAGGATTTTGGTCCACTCGCCAAGCGGCAATTTTTCCGGCATTGCCAGCAAAACCGCCACGACTGCGACCACGACGATCGAAATTCCGTCTATTACCCATGCCGAACGGGCACGTTTATTGAGGTTCAATTCTATTTCCAGAATCCCAGCAAAAACAATAGTACCAGCCAAAGAAGGTCCATCGTGTGCCAATACCAGCCAATCGAAGTCACATCAGTTACGAGCTTGGCTCGGCCCTCTCCCGGTCCCGTCCTCTGCCGGGTCTTCAGGACTACATAACCAAGTGCGAACATCCCGCCGATAACATGGACCGCGTGGACCCCTGTCAGAATATAGAAGAACCCCGCATACGGGTTTCCCGACATGTAAAGGCCGCGGTCAACCAAGGCGAGCCAGGTCAGAATCTGCGAAGATACAAACATTCCGCCGAGTGCAGTCGTGGTCAGGAACCATTTATGCGCGGATTCGGCTCTGTCGGCTTTGAACGCCCTCTTTCCCGCGTCGTAGGTTACACTGCTCAAAAGGATCAGGGCGGTGCTGATCCAAACCTGGAACGGGAGTTCGAACGGCCTCCATTCGAGGGCCGCGTTAGTCGCAAGAACGACATATGCGGAAATCAGGCCGCCAAACGTCATCAATACGATAAGAAGCAGAAACCACATCAGGACACGTGACTTACCCAGGTTGAGATTGTTCTCTGGTTCGGCGTATTTGTTCTCCCACAAACTTTTTTCACGGCCGCCCTTATCTCCGTGGTCGCCGTCGTTTCCGTTATTTCCGCCGCCGTTTGGCCCGCCGCCCGATTTTCCGCCTGGCATCCTTGCACTTCGACGATCCCTCTTCGGGTGCTTTTCCTCCTTCCTTTCTTCAAGGTTTTCTATCGTTCCGGTGTTCATATCAGCGATCCAGCACCATCAAACCAAAGAAAATCGGCAAGTATATGACCGACATGAGCAACAGCCTACGGGCCATTTTACTTGATTTGGCCCGTGCCATTTGCAGGCTCGTCAGTAAAAACCAAATCCCAAGAACCGTCGCACCGACAAGGAATACGACCCCGGAAATGCCAAAGAAAAAGGGAGCGATGCTCACGGGAAGGAGCATTATCGTAAAGATGACTATCTGACGCGCGGTCACCTTGCCGTCTTCTTCGACGGCCGGGAGCATGCGGATCCCGGCATTTCGATACTGGTCGCGGTACATCCACGCGATTGCAAGAAAGTGCGGGAATTGCCACAGAAAAAGAGTGGCAAAAAGAAACCATGCGCTGAGCGTTATTTCGCCGGAAGCTGCAGTCCATCCCATTAGCGGCGGCATCGCTCCCGGAATCGCACCGATTGCGGTAGATGCGGTCGTAACGGTTTTCAGCGGTGTGTACAAAAAGACATACCCGACGATCACGATCAGACCAAGAATCCCCGTCAGGAAGTTAACCGCTGCAAAGAGATATATTTCGGCCGAAATCGTCAGCACACCGCCGACCAGAAGGGCTTCAAATGACGAGATCCTTCCCGACGGCAGCGGTCGCGAAGCGGTCCGTTCCATCAATCGATCCGTGTTTTTTTCGAGAAACTGGTTGAGTGCGGCGACACCGAATGCGAGAAGCGCAATCGCCGCCATCGAGTTGAAAAATAGAACAAGACTAAAACCTTTTTCGGCACCAACATAGAATCCCGCCGCCGCGGTCAATACAAGCATTAATGCTATCCGCGGTTTTGTGAGTTCGGTATAGGCCCCAATTCGGGACGCTAACGAAAGTGCCTGGTTTTCCTGAATCTTGACGGTAGCTGCGTTCATCATGTCCTTTTTTGATTACACAAGAATAACGAGTCTCCATCCGTTTTCCAAATCCCGAAATCCTTAATAACCCTTCTTTTGAATCAAAAACGAACTTATTTCTCGCCGCATGACAAATGAAGCCCTCTACGATAGTATTTTATTATAGATTTTAAGCAGTTATTATTGATGTCTTCAGCAAATACAGTTAAGGATCCGGTAGTACAAAAAGCAGCCTCCACACGGAAACCCATTCCCGGGATGAATATGGTCTTGGACTTTCTGAGTTCCGTCAAATTCGGGGTGGTGCTGTTGTGTATCCTCGTCATACTTTCGATGACGGGCATGATCATCATCCAGCAAAACGTGAGTGGCTTTGACGCCTATTATGCAGGACTGACGCCTGCGCAGAAGACGGTTTACGGTGGCCTCGGACTCTTTGACATCTATCACAGCTGGTATTTCAATTTTCTGCTCCTTGTACTCTCATTGAACATTGTTCTCGCCTCGATTGACCGCTTCCCCTCCGCATGGTCATACATAGTCAATCCAAAGCTTTCTGCGACTCTGAATTTTATTCGATCGAGGCCCTCGGACGCGTCCATTTTGCTCAAGTCGGATTCCGCCGAAAAGACCGCCGAGGAAGTCGCAACGGCGATGAAGCACAGGGGTCTCAAACCGACGATCACCGAGAAGAACGGTGTCTATA
>JAOTWT010000378.1 GCA_029862725.1 Acidobacteriota bacterium
GGTAAACACTTCGCCGGGTATGATCATCGGCACGGCGAACTATATGTCGCCCGAACAGGCAAAGGGAGAAGAAGTAGATTCGAGGACCGACGTGTTTAGTTTTGGAGTCCTGCTTTATGAAATGGTCGCGGGTGAACTTCCCTTCGAAGGGAATGGACCGATGGAGATCATTGCATCGATTATCAACAAGGAGCCTAAGTCGCTTGATCACACGGCAATCCCAAATGAGATCGTACGCACCGTAAATAAAGCTCTTCGGAAGAACCCGGACGAGAGATATCAGACTATTAAGGGGCTGTTGGCGGATCTGAAAGATGTAAAAGAAGAACTGAAGTTTCAGGACAAACTGGACAAAACGGTTCAGCCGGTGCGGGAGGGTCAGGATACCCAAGTATTAAAGGCTACTACTGCGGCGGAAGAAGGAAGCACCACCGCGGCTGGCACGAACGACAGCATATCGATAAAGAAATCGAGCTTCAGTAAGGCACTGATGGCGGCTGCAGCGGTCATTGTTATCGCAGCGATCGGTTTCGGATATTGGTATTTTTCAGGCGGTAAACAGATCGAATCAATCGCCGTGATGCCATTTGTAAATGAAAGCGGCAGTGAGGATGTCGAATATCTCTCCGATGGAATGACCGAAACTCTGATCAGCAGTTTGACCGAAATCCCGAACCTATCAGTAAAGGCGCGAAGCACCGTATTTTATTACAAGGGTAAAAACAAAACTCCAAAGGAAATTGGTGATGAACTAGGTGTCGAAGCGGTCTTGCTTGGCAGATTGGTTCAGCGGGGCGAGAATCTGAAGCTCAACCTGGAACTGGTTGATACCAGTACGCTCGATGCGATCTGGAGTCAGTCCTACGACCGCAAGATGACTGATCTCGTTACACTCCAAAGTGAAATCGCCCGTAATGTCTCTGAAAAATTACGCTTGAAATTAACGACCACAGAAAAGAAGAAAGTAGCCACGTCGGGTACTGCAAATTCCGAAGCCCAACAGCTATATCTGAAAGGACTATTCCATTTTAATAAAAGAATTACCCCGAATGGTTCTCAAGAAATGGAAAAGGGGGTCAGGTTTTTCAAGCAGGCGATCGAGAAAGACCCGAACTATGCTCTCGCTTACGCCGGACTTGCCGCTTCTTATTCTATAATTGCAATCCGTGATACCTACAACCCGGGAGAATATCTGCCCAAAGGGAAAGAAGCTGCTCTTAAAGCCATTGAACTCGATCCGGATCTGGCAGAGGCCCACGCCGCACTCGGTAAGATCTTGCTTCACTCGCTCGATTGGGAAGGAGCCGAACGCTCATTCCTGAGGGCGATCGAGGTCGATCCGAAATATGCCAAAGCTCATCAGTGGTATGCCGACTACCTCGCGAACAAAGGTATGTTTGATGAGTCTCTTAAGAACTTTGACAAAGCTCTGAAACTCGACCCCTTCGATGAGGTAACAAATTACCAGAAGACATCTACTCTAATCAACGCCGAAAAATATGATGAAGCGATGATCCAGGCTAAAAAGTATATCGAGTTGTTTCCTGATAATCCGAGAGGACCTGGGTTTCTCTTCGCTATTTATCTGAGGAAAGGGATGGAACGGGAAGCCATGGAGCAACGGTGGATAGCTATGGAAAAAAGCGGAGCCCCCGAAGCCGAGATCGGGGCTCGAAAAGATCTCTACAAGAAAGGAGGTCTCGATAGTTTGAGGCGGGAAAATTTGGAACGTCAATTGGCTGATTTGAAAACCAAATTGGAGGAAGATAAAAATGCGTTTATTAAATATCGCCGTATTTTCCAATCCTATGCGAATCTAAAAGACAAAGAAAAAACGCTTGAATATCTGAATAAAGCCTATCAACAACGCGAACCTAGTCTGATTCTGTTAAGAGAGCGGATGTTTGATTTTCTGAAAGATGAGCCGGAATTTCAGGAGCTGCTTAAGAAGATAGGTTATCCGGAATGATCTTAGTAGAAGCCCATCGTGCGTACCAGGGAACAGTAGGCACCCTTACTTAGTGCGTGTTTTCGTAGGATGCTGGAAACTCCGGATCTTTTCCCCGTTGAAACAATGCAGAAACCCGCACGAAGCAACTGTGTTTTTCATGTGTCCGACGTGAAGCGGGAACAGGGCCTTTTTTTTGCACTTGCTTTGCGTGAGTTACTTCGCTCAAAGGGGGTTGCTGGCGACGGTTGGGCACAATTACTTCGTGCGTGCTTTTGCGTTTATTAATATGAAACTGGAAAAAGATACGACAATTTCGCAATACAGGATCCTCTCCGAGATTGGCAAGGGCGGAATGGGTGAGGTGTATCTTGCTCAGGATACGAAGCTCAATCGTCAGGTCGCCATAAAATTCTTGAGTGATGAATTTAGCAAGGATTCGGATAAACTGAATCGTTTTGTTCAGGAAGCACAGTCGGCTTCAGCGCTCAACCATCCAAATATTATTACGGTATTCGAGATCGGTGAAACCGACAATTTGCAGTATATTGCGCTTGAGTACATTGAAGGCGAGACGCTCTCGAAGCGACTTAGAAAGAAGCTGAAGTTTAATACCGCACTCGATATCGCGACTCAGATCGCCTCAGCTCTCGACGCCGCTCATTCCGCTGGCATCGTTCACCGGGATATCAAGCCGGACAACGTGATGGTTCGCGAGGATGGTTTGGTAAAGATTCTCGATTTTGGTATCGCAAAGCTTACTGAAAAGAGCACGCCGGAAATTGAATCCGAGGATAAGACGGCAGTTCAGGTAAACACGACACCAGGAATGATAATCGGGACGGCGAATTACATGTCACCCGAACAAGCAAAAGGAAAAGAGGTTGACGCAAGGACGGATATATTCAGTTTTGGAGTTGTGCTTTATGAAATGATTTCGGGAAGACTTCCCTTTGAGGGTGAGAGTCCTTTAGAGATCATCGGTTCGATACTCAACAAAGAACCAAAACCGATCGACAACGCGGAGGTGCCGGCGGAAGTCGAAAGAATAATCAGCAAGACCCTTCGGAAGGATCGTAACGAAAGATATCAAACAATTAAGGACCTTCTGATTGATCTGCGGGACGCAAAAGAAGATCTGAAATTCCAGGACAAACTGGATAAGACGATTCAGCCAAACCGCGATGAGCCAGATACACAGGTTTTCAGGGCAACAACCGCGGCAGAGGCTCAGAATACAACGGCATCGGGAATCAATGACAGCATCACGATCAAAAAATCAGGCCTTGGTAAGGCCGTCATTGGTATTCTCGCTATTCTTTTGGTTTCAGCTATCGGTGTCGGGTATTGGTTCTTTTCAAGCGGTAACCAGATTAATTCCATTGCGGTGATGCCGTTTGTGAATGAGACCGGTGATAACGACGTTGAATATCTCTCCGACGGAATGACCGAAACCCTGATCAGCAGTCTGACCAAGATCCCTGGTCTTTCGGTGATGGCGAGAAGTTCTGTTTTCTATTATAAGGGCAAAAATACGAATCCGAGACAGATCGGTGAAGAGTTGAATGTCGAGGCGATTCTGCTTGGGCGGGTGACTCAACGGGGCGAGGATCTAAAACTCAGTTTGGAACTCGTTGATACAAAGACGCTGGCGGCGATCTGGAGTGAGACCTACGACCGCAAAATGAATGATCTGGTTTCGCTGCAAAGCGAGATCGCCCGCGATGTCTCAGATAAGCTTCGATTGAAATTAACTGCGACGGATCAAGAGAAGGTTGCCAAAACGGATACGACAAACTCAGAAGCTCAACAGTTTTATCTAAAAGGGCGTTTTTATTGGAACAAAAG
>JAOTWT010000379.1 GCA_029862725.1 Acidobacteriota bacterium
GATTCGCCGGAATCATCCAAGGACTTCGAAAGCTGCGGGCATCCTATAACGTCTGGATGATCACTAACTGGTTGCTGTTCGTCAGCACATCTTATGTTTTAAGTGTGACGCGCTATACGATAGTATTGTTCCCGCTATTTATAGTGATTGCGCTTCTTGCGGTCCGCAGCAGGTTTTTTAGCGTGATTGCGACCGTTTGGTCGATATTGTTTCTGGCGTTTTTTGTTTCCGAGTTTGTGAGAGGTCATTGGACGTTTTGAGCCGCCATAAAGGAAATTGAAGTAGAACAGGTGCAGGTATGAAGTATTTATTATCTTTGATCGTTGTCTTAGTAGGTTCCGCGCCGCTTCTCGGTCAAACGCAAACGATTACAAACGCGGATCTGGAAAAATACAGGCTGCAAAGGCTGGCCGCCGAAAAGGAACTGCGCGAAAACTATCGCGATATGGGATTCCCTTCGCCGGAAGAACTGGCCCGCCGGAACGAGGCCGACAGCCGCGCTCTTGCCGAACGTTCCGAGAGGTATAAGAAAGCACAGGCCGAGAGAGCCGAAGCGGCTGCATCCGCAGAGCCGCAGCGGTTTGTATATTACTACCCGTCAGACCGCGGACGCGTTTATACCGGTCTCTACCTAAACGGGTACGGCAGGTACGCTTACGGTTATGGTCCGCGCTATTACCCGAACCGTTATCGAAAGCGGTATGAGAAAAGACAAAGACGCGGGCCCGGTTATATCTCGAATCCGATCATCCGCGGGGCCTGGCTTCGCCAAAGTGCCCCGATGCGCAGGACTTACAGGGATAACTTGAGGACCACGCGGCCCCGGGTCCGTTGGTAGGTGAGATGTGAACCGGCTGGAAAAAAAGGAGGCTGGGATGTGTTTGCATCCGCAGCCTCTTACTGAAGGTGGTATCTTATGTCTTTGATGCGGCCCTCTGTCAAAAGCCGCACATTTGATTTATCGGGTGGAAACGGCATTTGTTTCCCGAATTTCGGATTTAAATTGTAATTATGCACAATGATGGGTTTATAATTCTCTCTTTGAAAAAAAGGAATTAGACATGAAAGAAGGCTGGGAAGCTGTTATCGGCATGGAAATCCACGCACAGCTTGCGACGGAAACCAAAATATTCTGCGGCTGTGCGGCGAATGTCGGCGACGAACCCAATTCAAACACCTGTCCGGTCTGTCTCGGTTTGCCGGGAGCCTTGCCGGTTCTGAACCGCAAGGTCATCGATCTTGCCGCCAAAGCGGCGCTTGCTCTGGGGCTGAATATCAACGAAGAATCCATATTCTCACGCAAGAACTATTTCTACCCCGATCTCCCTAAGGGTTATCAGATCTCC
This sequence comes from Acidobacteriota bacterium, assembly GCA_029862725.1. Lineage (GTDB taxonomy): Bacteria > Acidobacteriota > Blastocatellia > Pyrinomonadales > Pyrinomonadaceae > Aridibacter. The sequence continues at coordinate 1,347 of JAOTWT010000379.1, forward strand.
CAATACGACAGGCCGTTTTCGAGCGATGGGCGTTTGACGATAATGACCGCTGAAAGGGACGAAGGCGGACATGCGCGGGACTGGAAACCGATGACGATCGGTGTCGAACGAATGCATCTCGAGGAAGACGCCGGAAAGAACGTTCATGAGGGACTGCCCGAGACCGAAAAGTTTTCCTATATCGACCTTAACCGGGCCGGTACGCCCCTTGCGGAAATTGTTACCGAGCCGGATTTCAGGACCTCATGGCAGGCGTACGACTATGTAAACCACGTTCGCCAGTTGCTCCAGTGGGTCGGCGCATCGGACGCCGATATGGAAAAGGGAAATCTGCGTTGCGAGGCCAATGTTTCGGTCAGAAAAACCGGTCAGAAAGAATTCAACAACAAGGTCGAGTTAAAAAATCTGAACTCGGTCAGATTCATGCAGAAGGCGATCGAGTTCGAAATTGAGCGGCAGATAAAGGCACACGAATCGGGCGAGGGGGTCGAACAGGAAACGAGGCTGTGGGATGAAAAGAACAGCCGCACACTGGTGATGCGTTCGAAAGAAGACGCCCACGACTACCGGTACTTTCCGGAACCGGACCTAAAGCCGCTTGTCATCTCCGCCGAGTTTATTGCGAAAGAAAAGGAATCGATGCCGGAGCTTCCGTCGGCGATGCTGGGACGGTTTCAGACGGAATACGGACTCGGATTCGGAGACGCTTCCCAGTTGGTCTCGGAAAGGGGCCTCGCCGAGTATTTCGAAACGGCCGTGACCAAATCGGGTAACCCCAAGACAACCGCCAACTGGATCCTCTCGGAACTCTTGAGGGAGATGAACGCTGCGGGTAAATCCGCCTCGGAGTCTCCAGTTTCGGCGGAGAACCTCGGGAGTCTCGTCGCTTTGATAGACGGCGGGACGATCAGCGGAAAACAGGGTAAGGAAGTTCTGATCGAAATGTTTGCGACCGGCAAGAGCGCTAAGAAAATCATCGAAGAAAAGGGTCTCGAACAGGTTTCGGATACCGGTGAAATCGAGGCATTGGTCGACACCGTGCTTGATGCTAATGCGGAGGAGGTCGAGGCGTACAGAAACGGGAACCAGAAATTGCTGGGCTTTTTTGTCGGTCAGGTGCTGAAGGAGTCAAAAGGCAAGGCGAATCCGAAGATCGTCAACGAGATTCTGCGGGAGAAGCTCTCCTGAATTGCTTCGACGCGTCGAGAAAATAAATCGTAGATACCTGTCTTTTCGGGCATTTGCGAGCAGGGAGTTGGATTATGAAGAAATTTGTAGGTACAGCATTTTGTGTTTGGATGTTTGCCGCGTTTGCCGGCGCACAGGTCGGGCCGCCGACCCGAAATCCCACCGCGACACCGACTCCGACGGACCGGCGGATCACTAACGCCAACGAAATCACGAAGCGTTCGAACGATTTGCGGCTGCTCGAGAAATTTCCGGGGCGGAGCGACTATGACCGCCAGGTGTTAAATGATTCAATCCGGCCGATTTACAGGAGTTCCACTGACGAAGAACTCGCTGCAATCGCACCGACCGAAGCAGTAACGGCCGCAAACCGTTCATATGTTGGCGCAAAAGCTGCGGGACTTATACGCCTCGCGGCCGATCTGGGTTGTGTTACCGCAGATGACGTGGTCAGCGCGAAAGCGGAATGCCGGAAATACTCGATGCCCGGCGCGGGTTCGGCCTATTCGTTCCGAGTCGGCGATTACAGGATCCAAAGACTCGCAGATATCAATTTCAGAAACGACAGATTTGAAGCCCTCGGCGTTTTGACGCATGGAGTGTTGCTGTATTTGGGGGATGTACCTGTAGATTCGGTGAGCCTTGAATCGGAGCCGGTCATTTATCTTCAGAAGTTAAAGCCCGCCAAGGACTTCGCGGCAGCGGGCGCTTTCGCCGACAAGCTCTTAAAAGGGTTCAAAAACAACGATTATGTGTACGCGAGTGTCATGAAAGCATTACCCGGAAGGACCTATGTGCTGCGGTCGATCGCCTACCGCGGAATCGTGCCGAAAACAATTAAGGGGTTCGCGTACAACGAGTTGGAATTCGATGAACGTCGCGATATCACGATCGTGTTCCGCATCGTCGCGATGAATTCGGGCGAAGACGTTACGCTTGCCTGGAAGGAACTGAGCAACGAAAAGGCGCCAAAACTCGAAGAGAAGTAGGGACTTAGGCAATGGATCGCCGGGCGGCGTTTTCGGATAGACCGGGGACGCCGTTTGCTTATCGAATTATGAATCTTAAAGGGAAGACAAGCCTGATTACGGGCGGCACGAAGGGAATCGGCTTTGCAGTCGCGCGAGCACTATTGCGGGCAGGGTCAAGGGTCTTTGTTTGCGGAAGGGACAAAGGGCGAGTGCGCGAGGCCGTAACCGAGCTTTCCGAACACGGGGATATTCACGGCGAGGACTGCGA
>JAOTWT010000380.1 GCA_029862725.1 Acidobacteriota bacterium
GGGGTGAAACTGCAGGTGTAATTTGTAACAAAGGTGTCGACATGCCATCCCGTACTCAAAGTGTTTGTGTCCTCGCCAAAACGCCATCTGAATTTAAGCGGTTGACTTACGGCAGAAGGTGGTAACTCAATACTTGAGTCTATGTAGCCACCAGAATTACCGGTCCAGGCCAATCTCCCGTCGAGTGGATTTGAATTCGTGCCAAGTGCTCCGTTATAACCGCCCTCGATGAAGTTTCCTCCAGCCAAGAGAATATCCTGGTAGGCACCGCCATTTATGCTGATCTCAAGCACTCCCCCATCCCAAGCGGCTTCGGTGTCGTAATTGTTTCGGAATGAAACAACCCCGCCATTCGTGTTAATCACATATTCCGGCGAATCAAGCGTCGAACCCGAGTTTCCGCCAGGTAGACCCTGGTTTGGCGTGAACGCAGAGTTAGGTGAAGTATCCGGGAAACCCGTTGCTGTAACAAAAGCCGCTCCCGGCCCGGTCTGAGCCGTAGTCCAGCCGGCGGGTAGCGCGGGAGCTGTAACGCCATCGAAGTTTTCGGTCGCGGCCGGGTCCGGTTGGCCCAAGATAATTCTCCGGATTTCAGTTCGCGGACCTTCACTGCCTGAAATATTAATGTTCACCGTGTCGGCCGTTGCACACAATGCGCCTCCAGGCACTGTGTATGCAATTTGATTCGAAACAGTGTTGCCTGCCGCGATGTCACCATAACTTACATTCGGTCCGCCGTTCAGGTTTACGGTCACCCCTGTCACCGTCGCTCCGGTGTTGTTTACGATTGGCACCGTAATTAACAGCGGTTCTCCCGGTTCCGGGAAACCGTCTCCGTTGCCGGGGACGTCGCTTACCACAAATCCCGGTCCCAAAACCACATTCGGGCCGTCAAACGCCTCGGTCACACGCGCGCTTCCGCCGCCCGAACCGGCTACATCAACAGTTGCGCTGAAGCCCATGCCGCGGATTCGGAAACCTTCCCACACATCCCTGATATCATCCGGTGATCCGGTTGCCGCCGCCGCGAGAATCGCGTCCCTTTCCTGAATGTATGTCGGGCCCAGCGGCGCCAACTTCATACCGTCTACGACAACCTGCATAGCTCTTTGATTTCCGGCGGCAAAACCAAGCCTGTTTATCATCTGCGCCCGCACTTCCCAAAGCGCGGAACTCCAAACCTCGCCGCCGGAATGTACCTGGTCGGCATTGTTGGAGAGGTGCCCTGCGACCGGGGCAGCAAACGCACCGTCACTGTAATTCACCGTTGTCTGGTCGACATCCGCAAAGGTGATCGGATTGTGCGGCCGGTTCAATGCACCTCCGGTGAAGGACATTATCGCTTTTGGAAATCTTCTGATCCCGTAATAATAATTCGCGGTTCCAAGACCGCCGCTCAGGAGATTGCGGGTATCGTATCCGCCCATCGAGTAAACGCCATTTATCCCGTCCGATTGTTGTGACAACAAAGCATGAGCAAAAAAGTCTCCCCAGCCTTCACCCATCATCCGGGACATATTCGTTGAAAGCCCGAAAGCATTTCCGTGCAGTCGGTTCGAAAGCCCGTGTGAGAACTCGTGAATTATCACGTCGGCATCCAAGTCGCCATCGATATTCGGCGTGGTAAACGTCCAGCGGTACATCTGCATGCGGCCGCGGCCTCCGTCCGAAGGGGTTGAGAAGTTTGCATTGTTCGTTCCGCTCGAATCCTGCGCCTCGGCCGAGATACGGTCATTCTGTGCACCGCCGCGGCCAAAATTATTCTGCTGGAAATTTAACGCAGGTTCGGTAAATCCGAGCTGATAAAGAGCATCGTGATAGTGGTTGTTGATATAGAACAATTGGGTCACGGCACCGTTCCGAAAAGTGCTTCCGGTCGGGTTGTCTCCGGTTCCCGTATTCGGGTCGTAGGGATTGTACGAGAAAACGAAGTCCCTCCCTCCCGGCGTCACTTCGATCGCTTCACCATTTAAGTCCACACCGTTAACTCCGTCGATATCGAGTCCCGCCTGGACCGTGTTCCCGTCGGTACGGTCGCCGCCATCGCTGATCCAGCCGTTGTTATTGAAGTTGAGAGGGCCTTCGTTTCCGATTAGTACCTGGTTTGTTCGCGCCACTCCCACGCCCTGTGTTCCAAGACCGGGATCGTTTGGACCCGGGGTTCCCGGAAAGGGGCTCTCGGCAACGTTTATATATCCAAGCGGGTTCGCGTAAACATTGTAAGTCGATGTCTGAGTCTGGTCTTCCGTAATATTCTTTCGCCAGAAAACAGTCCCGGTTTCCGCGTCAACCAAGACGTAAAAAGCATTTACGGGCTGCCAGATGAGCACCATCCAAGCCGGCCGAGCGACGCCCGGTTCGATCGGGAAGTACATTTTCTCCGCGGTCGTTGCCCAATCGCCCTCCCCAAAAACGGTTCTCAGATCGGTTGACGCCGCATTGTTGATTGCCGTGTCGGGACCCTGTAATTTGTATTTGATATTGTCTGCGGCGGATCTTACGGCATCAAAAGGATCACCGAAGTCAGCGGAAAGATTATCGTAGTCCAGGCCCGGCGCGAGGTTGTTGATGATCCGAACGATTCCGCCATTTTTTGTAAAACCGGCCTTAATCTCGCCGCGGAATACCGGGATACCTTCAATCTCCTGTTTGAGGTGAGTAAATGACAGGACACCGTTCGGGTTCGTATAGTCCGTGAGCACCTTCAAACGGTCTATCTGGCCCGGTTCGACTCCGAGCAGGGAAGAGTTCTGTTTCGCGAACGACCGAAGGATATCAACCCTTTTGCCGCTCGCCGGCCCCGTCAAATTGTACGCTCCCTTTCTTACGTCCGGTGCGATTACTTCGGGAATCCTCAGGTCGCTGTTGTATTCGATCTCTAAATTCGGTACCGAACCTCGCAAGGCGGCCTCGCCTTGTACGAAATCATCGCGCAAATCGGCAACAGAGGAAGCCGACAGGCCCGCACCCGTTCTGAACGACGCTCGCTTTTGCATCGCAGCGTTCGTCTTATCATTGCGGAAATCATAATTTTCAAGCCCTTCCACATGACTTTCGGTTCGAAGAGGGGAGCCGCTTTGATTTTTCTTCTGGGCGGAAACGCCTGAATTCTGTGTAAATACAAAAACAAACGCAAACAAAACGATGATCGAGTAAACCGATATCACGCGGCGGGAATTTATTGACGACATAAATTGCAAAACCTCTGTTGGAAATTAAAACCTGGAGACCGGCAAAAAACCAGCCAGCTATTTACCCTGCGACGGCTTCCTGATCTTTCGGACAGGAAAGTTGAGATTAACAAATAAAAGGACCGCCGGTCAAAATCCGGCGGCCCAAATCACGCGGACGATTCCGCATAGTTAATTAAGGATTGGCTCTTGAAGGAATCGGTGTATCCGCTGCCAGTCCAAAGTTGGTGAAGGCAGTACCTCCGCTTTGGCTGGAGTTGACCCACCATTCGCCTCCGCGATAAATCGCGAAGTCGTCTTTGCCGTCGCCGTCGTAATCGCCCGGCACAGGGATATCTCCCGAAAGACCGAACGGTGTCACGACCGGCACGCCCGTAAGGCTGTACCAGATGTACCAGGAACCGGTGCTGTCGCGCCATGTCGCGTGGTCCGTCTGACCATCGCCGTCGTAATCGCCCGGTACCAGAACGTCACCCGCGAGACCCATCGCCTGTACTTCCGTTCCACCGCCCGAAAGCATGGAGGTCCATGTTCCGGCGTTGAACGTCGTCGGATCGGCACTGCCGTC
>JAOTWT010000381.1 GCA_029862725.1 Acidobacteriota bacterium
TCCGAAAGACGCTCGAGAATCTTTTTTTCGAGATAACGCGGATTCTGATTGAGAAATGGGAGCAGTGATTCGGCGACTTCCGCGATGGCCTGATGAAATTCCCGTTCGCCCGGGCTCCGCCGGATCACATCATCCATAAACCCATCCAGTGTCATCGTCATATTCGTCTCCAGCTATTCTTTACCGATTTCGCGCAGCCGCGTCCAATTTGCCGGCGGCAGCCCGTTGGACGAATCAGGAAGGCGGGAAGGATTGGCTTTTTTGGGAAAGTGCCGTCTGCCTGAACCAGTCATGGGGCATAAAATATTGAGTGGGTCTTGAGTTCGAATGGTGCGCCCAAATGAAATAAACATTACCAAAAATAATCGACCAATAATTCTTGCTTATCAAAAATGCACATCTCAAAATACACACTTGGCGACTGGATGACAAACCAAGATCGGGCGAAAGTCACGGGACTTGCGCATAGATGTACCGGCCGACAATCAGTTGAGCACGGGAGTCGGTATTCCATCATGAAAACCGAGTCTTCGGCAGTCAGGTCTATCACCCCACCCGGGTTTGTGGCTCAGGGCCTGGATCGTTCCGGGCTGCGGAATGATCACTTACAAATCATTCTTTCGCGGCCTATTCTTCAAGTACGGCGTGGGCCGCCGAGAGTCTGGCGATCGGCACACGGAACGGCGAGCAGCTTACGTAATCGAGACCGATCTCGTTAAAGAACGAGATTGACCTCGGATCTCCCCCGTGTTCTCCGCATATCCCGATCTTCAGGTTTGGGTTCGCCATTTTGCCTTTTTCGACGGCGATCCTGATCAGCTGGCCAACGCCGTCGACATCGAGGGTCTGAAAAGGGTCGTCAGGATAGATCTTTTGATCCACATACCGTGGCAGGAATCTGCCGGCGTCATCGCGGCTGAGTCCGAGAGTGGTCTGTGTCAGGTCGTTTGTTCCGAAGGAGAAAAAGTCGGCAAAATGCGCGATCTGGTCAGCCACCAGCGCGGCCCTCGGCAGCTCAATCATCGTTCCAACCAAATAATCTAGTTCGGCGCCGTGTTCATTTATTACCGTTTCCGCCGTTTCTCTGATCAAGGTCACCTGATTTTCAAGTTCCTCGCTGGTCGAAACGAGCGGGACCATCACCTCAGGAAGAACTGTGATGCCCTCGCCTTGCACCTCACAGGCGGCTTCAAAAATGGCGCGGACCTGCATCCGGGTCACCTCGGGCGAGAGGATCCCAAGTCGGCAGCCGCGAAGGCCGAGCATCGGGTTAGTTTCGGTCATCTGCTCGACCCGGCGCAGCAAAGCGCGTTTTTCGCTGAGCTCGTCAAGGAGTAAGTTCATTTCCGAGGGGCTCGCACGCCGGGCGCTGAACTTCATCTCGGTGAGTTCTTCAAGCAGTTCCACTTTGTTCGGAAGGAACTCATGCAGCGGTGGGTCCAAGAGCCTTATGGTTACTGAAAGCCCGTCCATCGCGCGAAAGATCTCAGTGAAATCCTGCTGTTGCATAGGCAGTAATTTCGACAGCGCCTTTTCCCGCTCACCGGGGCCCGCTGCAAGAATCATTTCCCGCATTATCTCAAGTCGATCATCCCCGAAGAACATGTGCTCGGTCCTGCACAATCCGACTCCCGTCGCACCGTATCCGCGTGCTGTGCTTGCGTCGGGGCCGGTATCGGCATTGGCGAATACCCTGAGTCTTCGGGTCTCATCAGCCCATTTCATTAACAGTTCGAAGTCCTTATCCAGTTTCGGCTGCACAGTCGCCGCTTTCCCAATAAAAACCCGACCTGTTGTTCCGTCAACAGTAATCCAGTCACCTTTTGTGACTGTAATATCTCCCGTGACAAATTCCTGGTGTCCATAGTTGATATTCAGCCCTGTAGCGCCCGCTACACAAGGTTTTCCCATACCCCGCGCAACGACTGCCGCGTGGCTTGTCATGCCTCCGTGTTCGGTCAGGATCGCGTTCGCAACTACCATCCCATGAAAGTCATCCGGGCTGGTCTCCCGCCTCACCAGAATCACCTGTTTGCCTTCTTCCGCCATTTGTTCGGCTTCATCAGGAAGAAAAACCACAACCCCGTGTGCTGCGCCCGGACTTGCCGGGAGGCCTTGCGCGATCGGCCGCAATTTAAGGTTCGGATCGATCATCGGATGCAGAAGTTGATCGAGTTGGTCCGACGTAATCCTTCTTAAAGCCTCTGACTTTTCTATCAAACCCTCTTTCACCATTTCGACTGCGACCCGCACAGAGGCCGCGCCCGTTCGTTTGCCGGCGCGGGTCTGAAGGATAAAGAGTTTACCCTGCTCGAAGGTGAATTCGATATCCTGCATATCGCGGTAGTTAGCCTCGAGCCGGTCCGTAATCTTCGTGAGTTCTTCATAAATCCTCGGAGACGCTTCTTTCAGATGCGATATCGCATTGGGGGTCCGAATTCCGGCGACCACGTCTTCGCCCTGGGCGTTCGTCAAATACTCGCCATAAAGCGTCTTCTCGCCGGTTGCCGGGTTCCTCGTAAAACAAACACCTGTTCCGCTCGACTCTCCCAAGTTGCCGAACACCATCGCCTGCACATTAACTGCTGTTCCAAGGTCGTCAGGGATGCGATGAACCTTACGGTAGTCAACCGCGCGTTTCCCCATCCAGGAGTCGAAAACTGCCCCAATTGCCATTTTTAGCTGCTCTTCAGGATCTTCCGGGAACTCCTGCCGGCCTTCCGACTCGATAATTCGCTTGAAAACGTCGACTATCTCGTGGAGCTCCTCAACCGACAAATCCGTGTCGCTGCGTCCGCCATATTTGAAGCGGTCCAATACACGCTCGAATCTTTCGTGTTCGACCCCCAAGACGATCTGTCCGAACAAACCGATAAAACGCCGGTACGCGTCCCATGCGAACCGTTCGTCTTTTGTTTGCTTCGCGAGGCCGTTTACGGTCGATGAATTGAGCCCTAGATTTAGGACGGTGTCCATCATGCCGGGCATCGAGAAAGGAGATCCAGACCTTACCGAAACCAGAAGTGGATTTTCAGTGTCACCAAAACCCTTGCCGAGTTTTGACTCTACGGAGGCAAGCTTCTCCATTACCTGCGCCCATGTGTCGTCAGGGTATATGTTGTGGTTCGCATGGTAGGCATTGCAGCATTCCGTAGTAACCACAAAACCGGGAGGCACCGGAAGTCCGATGCTGGTCATGTACGCAAGTGCCGCGCCTTTGCCTCCAAGCAGCATCTTGCCTTCTTCGCGTTTCGGGTCTTCGAACTCTTCAAAGGTATAGGCCCAGATTCTTTTTCCTTTCGCATGAGTTATATTCACGTCCGTAACCTCTTTTCAATTGACATATTTCCGCGCGTGGCGTGCCCTTATTCTCTCTCATTATTGGCTTCGAGGGAAGTCAACCGATCCCGTGTCGATCGCATTTGTACGGGATTTTCTAAGGAAGTTTTCTATATCCAAAACCCGGGATAAACAGAGGTGCAGCACCCGGACAGAATCGACCGGCGGTCACGAAATCGGGTATCGAATTTCGATGCCGAAGCTGTGAGAAGCGAGCAGCTGGCTCTGCAAGGACACTGAGAGGATCAAAGCCCACTGTTACTTGGTGGGGTTATACTAAATTCACACGGAAGACGTGTACCGCACGAGATAATTCGAGCCCGGATCTGGCGGCGCTTCTGTAAGCGCATCGGGAACGAATGACAGGCTCAACCAGGATTCTTCTTTCAGGAATCCAGGCCCAATTCGG
>JAOTWT010000382.1 GCA_029862725.1 Acidobacteriota bacterium
CTTCAGCTAAACGCAAGCGAGATTATGTCATTAAGCACCATTGAAGATGCCGTCCGGGATATACGCGACGGCAGGATGATAATTATCGTCGACGACGAGGACCGCGAAAACGAAGGTGATCTCGTCTGCGCCGCCGAGAAGGTCACTCCCGAGATCATCAATTTTATGGCCACGCACGGCCGCGGACTGATCTGTCTTCCCCTGACCGAGGAGCGCTGCGACTATTTGCAGCTACCTCCCCAGTCGCAGGAGAACACCTCGAGCATGGGAACGGCCTTTACGATCTCGATCGAAGCCAAACAGGGCGTCACGACGGGCATTTCAGCGGGCGACCGGGCGCGAACGATCGCGGCCGCCGTAAGCCCGGACGCGAAGCCGAACGACCTGGCGCGGCCCGGTCATGTGTTCCCTCTTAGAGCGAAGAACGGCGGGGTTTTGGTTCGGGTCGGGCAAACTGAAGCGAGCGTGGATATCGCGAGGATAGCCGGACTCGACCCTTCGGCCGTTATTTGTGAGGTGATGAATGAGGACGGGACGATGGCGAGGATGCCCGAACTCACTGTCTTTGCCGAAAAACACGGTCTCAAGATCGTTTCGGTTGCCGATCTGGTCAGGTACCGGATCGCGAAGGAATCCTGTGTGAAGAAAGTGGTCGAAACGGACCTGCCGACCGAACACGGTGTCTTTCGGGTAGCCGCGTTTGAAAACATCATCAACGGCGAAACCCATGTCGCTTTGACGATGGGGGATTTGGGAGATGCAACCAACCCGGTTTTGGTTCGCGTCCAAACGGAGAACATTACGTTTGCGATGTTTGGTTCGAAATTGGGCGAGGCCTCGGAAGCGATCCGGGTTTCGCTGGAGAAGATCTCAAATGCGGGCAGGGGCGTAATCCTCTACCTCCGGCAACACGACCATAACCTCGATTTGATGCACCAGCTGGAAACCTATGCGGTGATGCAGGAAAAGCGTTTGGACTTCTATGAGGCGCGGAAAGAGACCGGCTACGGAAAGGTCCGGGATTACGGCATTGGCGCACAAATACTAAAATCGCTCGGGGTTAAGAAGATCCGTCTCCTTAGCGATCATCCTCCAAAAGTGAACGCGATCGAAGCCTTCGGGCTTGAAATTGCCGAGGTTGAACCGATCAGCAAGCGGTAATCGACAAACTTGGGGTATAATCCCTGAACCAAAGTCCGAGCGCTCTCCTCAGGATTTACTTGATGTCCGACGAATTAGAAAAAGCGTCCCCGGGCAAGACCGGTGAAACCGACAAAAACGACAAAAACAAGCGTTCGAAAGCGACCGTAGGCCGAAGACGCCGCTTGCTATCTCTGCGCAGCCTTGTCGTAGCTGCCGGTGTCGTAACTGTAATTATTGCCTTTTTGGCGATCGGGACCGGCATCGCTTACAAGACCGGCGCAGTCGACCGGTATGTCAAAGGGCAATTTACGGCGGCGTTCGACGAGATGAACGTCTCGATGAACAGCGAACGATTCGAGCTCCAACTTTCGCCGCTGAAGCTGTACGTCGAAAAGGCTCTCTTTACGAACAGAAAGACCGGCCAGAAGCTGATCGCGGTAGAGAATATGGCGTTCGATCTGTCGGTTCTCGATCTACTGTCGATGAGCACGATTCGAAACGTAAGCATCGATCGTGCGGACATAAACGGGATCGATATCTGGATCGATTTTGATAAAAACGGCAAATCCAACTATTCAGGCATAGAAATTCTCCCGCCAAAAAATAACGTCCGGCTCCAGTATTCGGCCGCCGAGGTCGCACTCCGGAACGGTAGAATTCACTTCGGCGACGAACTGCATTCTATCCGCGGAAATGCGCGCGAGCTCAGCGTGTTTCTAAAACCGGACACCGTGCGGCCTGCCGATTCAAAGGAAATGTCTTTCCTGTTCGATCTCACTTCAAAGGAATCCAATTTCTTCTATGATGAGGAAGAGGTCCAGCCGGTCGATATCAGGGCCGGCGGCCGGATTCACCCGGAAGGAGCCGAGATCTCGAACCTCGAGCTGAAATCCCCTATTGGAGATTCGGTATTGAGCGGAACCATTTCGAGCTGGGAATCCCTCGAGTATGACTTCAGGATAAAATCCACGATCGATCTGACCCGAACGTCGACGGTTTTTCCCATGGGCACGGCAATTTCGGGCGTTGGAAATTTTGAAGGCACGGTCAGCGGAAAGGGTTCGAAATACAAGATTCGCGGGAATATCGCGTCGGATTCTCTGGCTGCCGAGAACATTCGTTTGAAAGCATTGCGCGTCACGGCAGATGCCGACGGCGAAGGCTCGATGTATCGCGCCAATGGAAAGGTGGTCGCCGAGCTGCTCACGTTTGAGGATTACCGGATCGGTTTCCCGAGCCTTATCGGAACAGTTCGCGGCAGTGGCACCGACTTCAAATGGTTTGGCGAACTGCAGGCGGCCTCGCTCAAATCCCCGCTGGGAACCATCGGAAGCCTGATCATCTCGGATGCGGTCGCCGAGTATGAGGACAACCGGCTCGCGGCGACCTTTGGAAACGTGCGGGCGAGGAAATTTACAAACGACTCGGTAAACCTGGAGTCGATTCAGACGGGAAATATACGGATCGTTTCCTCGAACGGCTCGATCGACGCCATAGTGCCGAGGGCAACGGCCGCAAGTCTAAAGGTCGATGGCGCAGGAATGCGCGGCGTCGTGGTTGATTCCGCACGAGTGAAGAATCGTGGCGGAACGACAACAGTGACAGCCGATTCTGCACGGCTTTCGGATTTTCAGTCCGGCGACACGAAACTCGGTAATGCTCGTGCTTCGGAAATCGATATCGTCAACCGCGATGGCAAAACGCGGATATCGGCTATGCGCATCGAGTCGGACGAGGTGACGACGCCGAGTTCGAAGACAAGCGGTGTCAGTGCTTCGAATGTGACTGTCGATCTGGGCCAGCGCGACACACGCATCAACGCACCCGAAGTTCGGATTGCAAGAGTCGAGGCATCGTCGGCGGTTCTTTCAAACCTGAACATTGCAGGGGTCCGTTTAACCGTCAGGGACGGGATCATAGAAGGTGAAACCGCCGATTTTGACGCCGGCGACATCGATCTGAAGGAGAACGGCAGACTCCAGCGCGTTGCGGTGAAGAAGCCGGTTTTTGTTCTCGAGCCTTCCGGACGGTACCGGGCAAGCCTGGATATGTCCCTCGGCGGGGGAGTCATCGGAAGCGTCACTCTCGGTTCGGCACGGGCAAGCGTCATCGCGGACAATGACATCGTCGAGCTCAGTTCGCTCTCGGCGGAAGTAATGAACGGAAAGATCGACGGGAACGCGAAAATCGCGCTTGTAGAAAGGCGCCGGTCCGAGGTCAAAGCGGATTTCCGAGACCTCGATATTTCGAAGTTGCTCGCTTTGCAGGGCGGACGAGTCGTGCCGCTTGAAGGAAAGACGAATGGAAGGGCCGATTTGTCGTTCAACGGCATGAATTTCAACACCGCAAGCGGAACGCTGAACGCCGTAATCGACGCCGCGGCGGGAACCGAAGACAGTGGTTATATACCGGTCGACGGACGTCTCGGCGTTTCCGCAACAAATGGTTTATTCAATATCGACTTTGCCAATCTCCGGACCGCGAAAAGCGCAATTACCGCAGATGGCCGTTTCGACCTCAATGGCGACGACTCCGACTTGAACCTCGCGCTCGATTCTTCGGACGCCGCCGAGATCGAACGCATCGTCCGC
>JAOTWT010000383.1 GCA_029862725.1 Acidobacteriota bacterium
TTCGGGCTTTACTACTTCCTCGTCTTTGGATGTTTTGTTGCGTTTTCTCAGTGGCTTGTTCCCTATTTTGTAAATGTGTATTACCTCCCCCTCGTGACAGCGGGGATACTCGCCGCTTTGTTTAGTTTTCCATCCGGTGTCATCCGCGCCTTCGGAGGCTGGCTTAGCGACCGCTTCGGCGGACGCAAGGTGATGTACTGGGTACTCGGTTCATCGGTTCTCATCTCTTTCCTTTTGATCGTTCCGAGAATGGAGATCACTTCACCCGGGAAAGGGGTCATAGCGAGCCGCGACGGAACGGTGACGGCGGTTTCCAAAACTTCGATATCCGTAGATGACGAGCTGTACCCGGTAAAAGTCAAGGAAGGGATACTGGATGAAATCGGTGATAAGACACTGGTTTTCCCGACGAAGGAAGTCTGGCAGGAACCGATTGTGGAGGTCGGACAAAAGGTAAAACGAAAGGAACTGCTCGCGAAGGGTGTCACAAAGATCTTTTTTCAGGCAAATGTCTGGGTATTTGCCGTTCTCGTGATCCTCATTGGAAGCATTTGGGGGGTCGGTAAAGCGGCTGTTTACAAACACATACCGGAGTATTTCCCTGAAGAAGTCGGGGTTGTCGGCGGGATGGTCGGGGTATTGGGCGGGCTCGGAGGATTTTTCAGCCCGATAATATTTGGTTACCTGCTTGACGGTACGGGACTTTGGACAAGCGCCTGGATGTTTATGTTCTTCCTCTCGGCGATTTGTCTGCTGTGGATGCATTCGGTCGTCCAGAAAATGATGCATTCCCGCGAACCGGACCTGATGAAAAAGATGGAAAACAAGTATCAAAAGTAAAAACATGGCAAGTTCTGATATCACAAAATGGGACGTGGAAGACGCTCAATTCTGGAATTCGACCGGAAAACGTATAGCGAACCGGAATCTATGGATATCGATCCCGAGCCTTCTGGTCGGTTTCGCTGTCTGGCTGATGTGGGGAATCATCACGGTCCAGATGAAGAATCTCGGTTTCCCATTTGAGCAGAGCGAGTTGTTCACACTTACGGCAATCGCCGGGCTGACCGGTGCTACACTGCGAATTCCAAGTTCGTTTTTCATACGGCTCGCCGGCGGCCGAAACACTATTTTCTTTACGACTGCGCTTCTCATGATCCCATCGATCGGTGCCGCGATCGCGTTACAAAACCGCGGGACCCCGCTGTGGGTCTTCCAGGTTTTGGCCCTTCTTTCCGGATTCGGCGGCGGCAACTTTGCGTCGTCGATGAGCAACATCAGCTTTTTCTATCCAAAAAGAATGCAGGGCTACGCCCTGGGAATGAATGCCGGGTTGGGCAATTTTGGCGTCACGACTATGCAGATCCTGATACCGCTCGTGATGACGATACCGATGTTGGGCGCACTGAGCGGTCAACCCATGACACTGACCAGCAACAGCGGCACGATTTTCAAGATGATTCCCGCGGGTTCCCAAACCTACCTTTCAAATGCCGGATGGGTGTGGATGATCTGGCTGATACCGCTCGCCTTCCTGGGCTGGTTCCTGATGAACAATATCAAGTCGGGAAACGTTTCTCCCGACATAAAGGGCCCAATTACCTCCTTCGCCCGGATCACATGGCTCCTTGCAATCGCATTTCTCGCTGCCGCCGCGGGTCTCTATGTGATCCTTAGCTTTAGCGAACAAACGTGGGTGAAGTGGATCGCGCTTCCGGCGGTTATCGCGGCAACCGTATATGCGCTTCGCGCGCTGTCGCCCGCTCCGATCAAGGACAACCTGAAACGGCAGTACAAAATCTTCGGAGATAAACACACCTGGATAATGACTGTCATTTACACGATGACGTTCGGTTCGTTTATCGGATTCGCAGCTGCTGTCGGGCTTTCGATCAAGTTTATATTCGGCGTCCAGCACCTGATGGTCGACGGTGTAATGACCCACTCAACGGCAAACCCAAACGGACCCGCGACATTTATGTATGTTTGGGTCGGCGCATTTATCGGCGCCCTGATACGCCCCGTTGGCGGTTGGATTTCCGACAAGACGGGAGGCGCAATCGTTACACAGGTCGTTTCAATAGTGATGCTGGTTTGTTCGATCGGAGTCGGCTATTTCGCAAAACTCGCATACCAGTCATCCACGCCCGAAGAGTATTTCATTCCGTTCTTTGTGCTTCTCGTGATCCTGTTTACAGCCACCGGAATCGGCAATGGATCGACGTTCAGAACGATCGGGGTCATATTCGACGAAGAGCGGCGCGGTCCGGTCCTCGGCTGGACATCCGCTGTCGCCGCGTACGGCGCATTTATCATTCCGCAGGTGATCGGCGAACAGATGAGCGCGACCACGCCCGAATACGCTATGTACGGGTTTGCCGTGTTCTATGCCGTATGCGCCGTTTTGAACTGGTGGTATTACCTCGGCCCTCGAGCCGAATACAAGAATCCCTGAGGAATGGGTGTTATGAAATTACGATTACGCGGAAATTCATTGAGGCTCCGTCTGTCCGTTTCGGAAGTGGAGCGACTTCGCGGGACCGGAGAGGTTTCGGATGCGATCATCTTCGGTCCGGGCATGTCCGACCGGCTCGTTTACGCGATTGAGATAGACGGCGAATCAGATTCGCTCCGGACCCGATTTGACGGGAACCGGATCACCGTCAAGGTTCCGCACGGGATCGCCCGCGAATGGGTCGACAGCGACAGCGTCGGTTTTGCGGCCGATCAGGATGCCAACGGAGGCGGACGTCTGAAAATTCTTGTAGAAAAAGATTTGGCCTGTTTGAAGATTAGACCCGGTGAAGACGAATCGGACAGTTTTCCCAATCCCGAAGCGGGTGTCGCATGCTGAACGCCTTCTACAAAAAGGATTTCTCTATTGAATAGTTATCGAGGTTTGTGCCATGACGAGTTTTTACAGGCTTAGTTTATTGATCTTTTTTGCTGTTCTTTGTGTTCTTAACGCTCCGGCGCAAGGTTTCGCCCCGGCCGAAACTCCGGACACCTCTGGCACACCCGCGCCCGGCGTCGTGGAGGAAGAAAAGGTCGATCAACGGATCAACCGGCTCGAGGCCGAACTCAAGCTGATGAAGGAGCAGATCGAAGCTCTGAGGAAGCTACTCGACCGTCGCGAGACAGCGATGCCGCAGAGCGTCATCGCCCAAAATACGAATGAGGCCGCCGACCCGAGGTCTGCCGTTACCGGTAGTACCCCGGATCCGGCAACAGCGGAGCAAAAGAAGGACCTCAGTTTTGACGCCGGTGACTACCGCATAACTCCCTACGGAATAATTTTCTTCAACGCATTCTCCAACAGCGGCGGTACAAACAATGCCGACGATCCACTGTGGGCGGCGCCCGGTGCGAGGGGAAACGCCAGTGCCAGCGGGAGACAAACCCGGCTTGGTGTTCGGTTTGAAGGCGGTAAACTGGGCAACGCGAATGTCAAGGGAGTCGTCGAGGCGGACTTTTACGGAGGCTTTCCTGCGGTGGGGATTGGCGAGCACATGGGCGTCGTCCGCCTGCGTTTAGCGAATGTACGGCTGGACTGGGAGCGCACATCCGTGATTGTCGGGCAGGACTGGATGATCTTTGCGCCAAATAGCCCGACATCGCTCGCGGCGCAGGCCATTCCGCAATTTGCGTCCGCGGGCAACCCATGGGCGCGCCTGCCACAAGTACGTGTCGAGCAGCAACTTGGGAACGGTTTCAAATGGCAGGGAGCGA
>JAOTWT010000384.1 GCA_029862725.1 Acidobacteriota bacterium
GAGGATCAACAGCATTTCGATATTTGCCCCGCTTTCAAACGAGGAAACGAAGCGGATATCGAATTCCTGTTTTGTTCGGGTCTTTGCGCCTTCGGAGCCGATAATTCAGGCTGGTCAATCGGGGAACTCGATGTTTATCATCCACCGTGGACAGGTCAATATCCAGGTAAACGAAAACGGCCGGCCGCGTGTTATCGCTACCCTCAAAGCGGGCGAGTTTTTTGGCGAGATGAGCCTCTTTTCCGGCGAGCCCCGGACCGCCGATGTAGTTGCCGAAACCGAAACAAAGGTGATCGAGATAAGCAAAGTGCTGATGAAACCGATTTTTGAGTCAAACCCCGAAGTCGTACGGGTTATAGGCGAGATTATCGAAGAAAGAAGAGAGATGCTCGAACAGGTCCAGCAAGAAAAGCAATCGGTGACCGAACAGGATACAAGCGGACCAGTATTTAAGCTAAGGAAATTCTTCGGATTAAAGTAAGTCGGGACCCGTTTCTGGTTTGATTTTCGGAACCAAGCAAAACTGATAACAGAAAAAAAGCCGCATAATTTCTCGATCTGTGATCGGTAAACGAACACGGATAAACTTCATCAGCCTCTGGGTACGACCCCGGGCACTTTTGCGTGGACGGGAGGAAAGTAAGGGCTTCTTGGCTCCCTTGCCGGAAGAACCGGCATCGGCCGCAAGGTGTTTTCAATGCGGGCTAGCTGTCGGAATTCTTCACCCGCCGAACAGACCGGCGGGGCCGTGCGAGTTCAAAAAAAAAGAGACTGTCTTTCCAGACAGCCCCTTTTTAATCGTTTCAAATTCTCCCTCTAATAGATCGAGAAATTATAGGCAATCGTCTTCTTTACTCCGACCGGCCGGCCATTCCGCATCTCAGGCTTAAAAGTAATGGAGCGTGCCGCAGCGATCGCTTTTTCCGTCAAACCGTGTCCAAGTCTTGTGATTGGTGTAACACTTCCGATCGTTCCGTTGGCATTGAATGTCACACGAACCCTGACGGTGCCCGTCAGATTTGCCTTACGGGCCGCTTCTGTGTATCCGGGACGTGGCTTTGACAAAATCTGCAATTGACTCGAAGGCCCGCTCGCCGGCGGATTTCTCCGCGTCGGCCGAGTACCGCCCCCGCCGCCGCTGCCCGGGCCAATTCCACCATTGTCTCCTCCGCCCATGCCGCCATTGCTGCCGGGCCCAAATCCGCCACCGGTGCCGGGACCGACTCCGCGGCCACGTCCGGAGCCAATTCCACCGCCGGATCCACCACCGTCGGAGTCGTCCGGATTGAGCGAACCGGGTACGCCATAGCGACCAGGAATTCGTTTCTTCTCATCAATCGGGCCTTGAATCCCTGCCTGGATCGGGATTTCCGGGTTCGTCACTCTAGTCATTCGGCTAGAGGGAGCGATAATCGGGGTTCTCATCATCGGCGGCCTTACGCCTTCCGATGCGGGCGTTGGTTCATTCTTGCCGCCACCCCCACCGCCTCCGGCAGGTTTATCATCCTTACTATCCGTTTTCTGAGCTTCTTCAATTTGGATCGGCGTATCGTTCAGATACGCGATCAGATTGGGATCCGGTTCGAGAGCCGGGATGTCGTCGAGGTTGTTAAAAAGAGAAAAGACGAGGACGCCAAAAAATCCGGAGATTATGAGTGCAAAAGACCCCAACAGAAGTCCGTTCCGGGTCGTGGTGTTTCGCTCCGAGATAACCGTGACCGCATAAGCATCATCACCGCCGCGGGCCGGCAGATAATCTTCACTTAAGCTCGAACGGCCGGCAGCGGAAACTGGTTCGGGAACGGTGAAACCAAGTGCAGGTGCCGTCTCGGCCGGTTCCGGCGTTTCAACGACTTCTTCGTCAGATTCTTCCGCAACCGCGCCGCCGTCATTTTGAACGGAAAGATCCGCATCAGCACTAACGGTGTCTTCCAGAGGCAGCTCGATCTCGAAATCGTCGCTTAACACAGCGGCTTCCCGCGGAGCATCAGCCAAAAGATCGACCGGTTCGAATATCGTCTCCTTTGTCACCGGCTCGGGTGTTATCGCTTCCGGAACGGTCTTTTCTGCCGGCGAGTTGGTCTCAGCCGGGGATTCCTCTCGCGCAGGTTTCTCGTCCGCAACGGATGCCTCGCCACCGTTTCCGGCGACGGGCTTCATCTCGTATGCGGACAATTCGCTCGCACAGTTTGGACAAAATGAAAACTTCTCCGCAAAACTTTCTTCGCAGGACGAACAATACTTGACTATTTTTCCCATTTTTATGGCCTCGAACTTAAAACATCCAAACGAAATTGTTTGAATTAAACTTTATAATTATACAACGTCGGCTCGACTACTGTTAAGTCCCATTTAGTTTTCGTTTCTCACGTTCTCACAATTTCTAGATGCTTATTACGTTTGACGCGATGCCTGCAGACATCTACACTCAGGTCTTTTTGAGACTTTTTTTTCCGGTTTTCCTTTTGAAAGATCGATAAGACTGGCAACGCAACATCGACCTGGACGATTCTAAGAACCCGAATGAGAACAAAATCCATCACATCGATTTGTACCGTGCTCGCCATAACAATCTTGGCGGCGACCGGGTTGGGACAAGGTCCGAAATTTCCGAAACCACGGCAGGAACGCCTTTTGAACGACCTCAACCTCTTGATATGGCGGGTTCCCGATACGAAGGAAGTTACCGTCAACCTGAGGGTCCACAGTGGTGCCGCGTTTGATCCTCTGGACAAGGAGGGGGTCGCTATCCTTTTGTCTCAGGTGATGTTTCCCGACACGGGTTTGTTTGAAGACTTTGAAGAAGATCTGGGAGGCTCGCTTAGTGTAGAAGTGACGCTCGACTACATCCAGATCGAGATGAAGGCAAAGTCCGACAAACTCGTCGAGGTCCTGGAAATACTTGCCGGAGCGACGATCACGCCGGATATCGACAAAGACGCCGCCGCCGAAGCAAAAAAAGCAAGGATCGAGAAACTTTCTCTTGACGCCGAAGACCCGGCCTCGATTGCAGACTCCGAGATCGCCGAAAGGCTTTATGGTTCGTTCCCCTACGGCCGCAACCCCAACGGCACGGTCGAGAGTGTCGCGGGCATTGATTTTGCGGATATTGTTTTTGCAAAGCAGCGCTTTCTTACGGCGGACAATGCGACGCTTTCCATATCAGGTGATGTCAGCACGAGTTTCGCCTACCGTGCCGCGCGACGCCTGATGGGCGGATGGAAAAAAGGAAATGGCCGCGTCCCGTCGAATTTCACACTGCCTGAAGCGCCCGACACCGCGCCCCTTGTCGTCAATACGGATTTCGGCAGCGGTATTGAAAAACGTCTTGCCGTCGAGGCGGTCTCGAGACGCGATGCCAATTTCTATGCCGCAAGGCTTTTGAGCCGTGTCCTCGATCACCGGGTCGAAAAACAGTTTGGCGGCAAGGTTCACTACCATCCGCATCTTTTGCGAGGGTATTTTGTAATGAGTAGGAGCATTTCGACCGATAAAAATGCTCCGCCGCCTCTGGCCGAAGCCGAAGCTGAAGCGGAATCGGCAAACGACCTCAAAAAGCTCCTTAAAACTCCCGTCGAAGTTGCCGAATTCGAAGCGGCGAAAGCGGCTGAGGTCGCATTGTTCATGTCAACCGGCATTATCCATCACTGGTTTGATATCGATACATACCGGCTCAAGTCGGTCGATGACGAATATCAGAAGCTCCAAAAAGTGAAACTCGCCG
>JAOTWT010000385.1 GCA_029862725.1 Acidobacteriota bacterium
AACGTGCCAATCCCGCGCATGTCGTGAAGACGGTCGAAGGAGGCATCTTCGATAGCGTCAAACAATACGACCTCGCGTTCTGCGTATTGAACAAATCTGAACAGGAGATCCAGACGCTCCTTTTCGGTCAGCTTAGAAGTGTTTTCATTAAAGAAGGAGTCGACAATTTCAGGTGCGGTCCTTTGTAGTTCGAATCCCGACTCGCATTTTTGCCCAAACAGCGCAAGGAGTGCCCCGGTCTTTTCTATGCCGTGGAAGGGTAGGGAAAGGAACAGGCTGTTGTAGAGGCGAAATTTAAGCTCCACCGAGTCCTCGAAAGTTTCAAGGGCGTCTGATTGTAATCGGGTCATTTGAAAATTGTATTATAGTGATTCAGAGAGTGCGAGTGTGCCCGAGACGGGACGCCGGGACCGGGAAAATGGAATATCGATTTGAACGTTGGGAATCAGTAGAAACGCCGGAGGCATCCGAACTGCAACAAAGGATGGAGTCCGAGGGTTACAGTGTCTTTCGCTGGTCTGATTCACCTGGATCTTGTTACCCGACTCACAGCCATAGCACAAACCAGTCTCACTGGGTCATCACAGGCTCCATTGAGTTTGTGATTGAAGGTGAAAAGAGAATAACCTTAATGGCCGGCGACAGGGATTTTATGCCTGCAGGCACCAAACATTCGGCAAGGGTTATTGGCGATGAGGACGCGGTCTATTTAATTGGCAGCCGAGTCTGAGCCGACGGGCTTCAATACCCCGGATTGAATCCGAAAACTCACGGTTTTCGAAAGCTCTTGTAACTGTAAGAAATACATATCCAAATGAAGAATAAATTGTTTTTGATCATATCTCTTTTGTTACTCGGGGTGACCCCGGTCGCGGCCCAGAATGATGTACCCGCTGCCGACCCGGCTTCGATTGCCGCATCCGATCCGACATTTAATTTTCCGAGTGCTGAAAAGCGGTTTGAGCGGTTCCTCAAAAAAACCGCCGGACCCGGAGCTCTTGTCGGCGCCGGAATCGGCTCGACTTTTCAGCAAATCGGCAACGCTCCGCCGGAATGGGAAAAAACAACGAAGGGTTTTTTCCGGAGATACGCTTCGAACCTCGGTGAAAATGCTCTCGAGCAAACGACCGAATATGCCTTGTCGGAGGCATTGGGACAGGACCCGGCCTACTCGAAATGCGGCTGCGGAGAGATATCCAAACGCACGATTTATGCTTTGAAATCGGGCTTCACGGCCAGAAACCGGCGAGGAAAGACGGTTTTTTCGGCCCCGAAGCTGGTGGCCCCATTTGCCGGCAGCATAACGGCGGTGAAAGTTTGGTACCCGAAGCGATACTCGGTTCAGGACGGCGTTCGGCGGGGAAGTTACGGGTTCGCGTTCAATGTCGGCTTTAACCTGATACGTGAATTTGTTTTCAAATAGCGAAGGCTGAATTGGCTTGGAGCGTATTCCACAGAGTGCGAGTGCCCGAAGGGCGAGCCGTGTTAGTATGTTTGAACTCGTTGGAATCGGGACCGCAGATCAAGACGTTGGAATGAATACAAAAACCGCAAAAAAACCGCTGACAATAGCTGAACTGAAGGCTTCGGGTTGGACTTCTCGGACCGTTAAAGACGAACTCCGGGAGAATCTCATTGAAAAGCTTTCCACCGGCGAGAGGCTCTTTCGAGGCGTGCTTGGCTATGAAGAATCGGTGGTTCCGGCAATCGTCAACGCGGTGCTTGCGAAACACAATTTTATTCTGCTCGGTTTGCGCGGTCAGGCAAAGAGCCGGATCTTGAGGCAGCTGGCGGACCTGCTCGACGAGGAAATGCCGATCATTGCCGGTTCAGAGGTAAACGACGATCCGTTCAAACCTTTATCGAAGTACGGACGCACCCAACTTGAGCTGCACGGCGACGATACGAAAATCGACTGGGTAACGAGTGAGCAGCGTTTTGTCGAAAAACTAGCGACGCCGGATACGACGATCGCGGACATCATCGGCGATGTTGATCCGATCAAGGCGGCGAAAGGCGGCCACTTATTGTCGGACGAACTTACGATGCATTTCGGACTTCTGCCGCGCGCCAACCGCGGGATCTTCGCGATGAACGAGTTGCCGGATCTGGCCGGCAAGATACAGGTCGGGCTTTTCAACATCATGCAGGAAGGCGATGTCCAGATAAAGGGATATCCGATCAGAATGCCGCTTGACCTGTTACTTGTTTTCTCGGCGAATCCGGAAGATTATACGGCGCGCGGCAAGATAATAACTCCGCTCAAGGACCGGATCGGCTCGGAGATCCAGACCCATTATCCCGAAGACATAGGCCTCGGGACTACGATTACCGAACAGGAAGCGTGGACAAAACGCGGATTCCCGAATGAAACAACGCTCGAGATACCCAACTTTATCAGTGAGATCATCGAACAGATCGCCTTTGAAGCTCGCGACGATTCGAGGGTCGACAAGCGTTCCGGGGTTTCACAGCGGTTCCCGATTACCGTAACGGAGTCCTTAGTTTCAAACGCCGAGCGGCGCGCGATCATCACCGGGGAAAAGAAACTCGTTCCGAGGATATCGGACATCTATGCCGCCCTTCCTGCGATGACCGGTAAAATGGAGCTTGAATACGAGGGTGAGCAGATCGGTGCAGAGAAACTTGCTAGGGACCTTATCAAACGTGCATCGGGCGTGATATTCGAGGGGTTCTTCCTTGGAATCGATTTCTCCCCGGCGATCGCCTGGTTTGATAATGGAAATAAGGTTTTGCTTTCGGATACCGCTTCCGCGGAAGAGTGTTTTCTACTGCTCGAAAGCGTCCCCGATTTGATCGACTCGACATTGACTCCGCTTGCATTGGATAAAGAGGACAAAGCAAATGTTGTTTCGGCCTGCGAGTTCGTGCTCGAAGGGCTTTATGCGGAAAACAAGATCTCGCGTTCCGATGACGGTGGATTCGAGGCGGTCACGAAGGCCAAGAAAGACCGTAAAGGCATGATTTATGAAGACTTAACGGATTTGGAGGGGTACAATTGATGAGTGGGAACGGATAACTGAAAACGGTAACGGACAACCGGTGTCTGCAAGCGGACAATTATCGGATCCTGAACACAGGTTATTAGTATCCTACTCAATCAAAATTCAATACCATCAAACGAATTATCAGTTATCAGTCACTAGTTAAATATGCCGTACCGGTGAAAAATCTCCCGGATCGGTTCGTCTTCGATTACCAGGTAGGCGGTTTCTTCGTCTTGGTTTTTTAACGTCGTGTCAGCACCGGCCTCGAGCAAAATGGTCACGATCTCCGGGTCGTCGTAGTAGGCCGCTTCCATCAGTATTGTCTCGCCCGAGTCATTTACTCGTTTTCGATAAGGATCGGACATTAGAAAGTGCTCTTCAGGCGTTTGGCTGGGATCCGAGGTCTGGTTCAGCTTTCGGCCAACAAACTCGGAACCTGAAACTTTGAACTGTCGTTAGAAGAGCCTGACGGTATACGACAACTTCAAACCACGGGCTGGCTGCGGGACGATGTCTTTCAGGAAGTTGGTGTGGCTGCGGTAGAGTTTATCCCCAACGTTCTGAGCCCCAAAAGTCAGGATGTGAGCAGTCCTGCCCTTTACGAACGCATAGGAAGAATTTAGGTTAAAAAGGGCGTAACCGGCGGTGCTGCTTTCAAGCGGAAAGATGTCTCCCTCGCTCCTTTTGCTGACAAAAACCACTTCGGGACGCAGG
>JAOTWT010000386.1 GCA_029862725.1 Acidobacteriota bacterium
ATTTCGACAAGCAGTTTTTTCCAACTCGTTCGCTTGACGGTTTTCAATCGAGATACGGTTTTTTGAAGTCGGTCTGAGATTGCGACGCCTATGCGTCTCGTACCGGGATCGATTGCAACGAGCCTTCCGGTTTTCGGAACGAATTTTATATCTGTAAAATCAGGCGTATTCGGCATTTTAGTATGTTGCACCTTTACTGATCATATTAGATAATAACGGCGATTGACAGGAATCCCTGAGGAAATAAATGGCATATCGAGCAAAGTTTGTAATAGCGATAGTTTCGGCCGCGATAGCGTTTTACGCTATTTCGGGCGTGCTTTTTGGTTGGACGGGCACAAGCGCGCAACAGCCGATAAACGATCCCGGGGCGCAAATCCGCATTTTCGAAAGCGTTCTGCAACATATTCAGAACGACTACGTCGACGAACCCGATCTGGAAAAAGTACGAAACGGCGCGCTCCGTGGGCTTGCCGACGGGCTCGATCCATATTCTTCCTACCTGACTGCTGATCAGGTTCGCGGCTTTCAGGCCGGAGCCGATGAAGGCAAAGTTGGAATCGGCGCGGAGTTTTCGCAGGTTTCTTCGTATCTGTACGTTATTTCAGTGTTAAGGGATTCCCCGGCGGACCGTGCGGGGCTAATGTCCGGAGACGTGATTGAGTATGTCGACACGAAGGCGACCCGCGATATTTCTCTCTACGACGCTAAACAGTTGATCTATGGTGAACCGGGTACAAAAGTAAAACTGCGGGTATTGCGTTCAAGATCGAAACCCCTCACGATCGAAGTTATGAGAGGCGCGTACAAGACACCCGCGCCTGAGGCGGTGATGACCGGTGGTACCGCGCATTTGAAACTGTACAGTCTCGAGAAGGGGGAAAGCGCAAAAGTTAGAAAGACGGTTGCCGGGTTAAACGACAAGGGCGTGAAGAAGATGATTTTGGATTTGCGAAATGTCGCCGGCGGGGAGTTGAGCGAAGCTGTCGAGGTTGCAAATCTATTCGTCCGCACGGGTAAACTCGCAACGGTTGTAGGCCGGGAGCAGAAGATCGAGAAATCTTTTGCGGCCTCGCCCGACAAATACATTTATGACGGCGAACTCGTGGCCTTGATCGATCTTGGAACGGCGGGGACCGGCGAAGTTATAGCGTCCGCGCTGATCGCCAATAAACGGGCAGAGGTCGTCGGAGAAAACACATTTGGAGCGGGAGTCGACCAGGCGTTGTTTACACTCAGCGGGGGCGACGGATTTCTCCTGACCAAGGCGAAATGGGCCTCTCCGGATGGCACCCCCTTTCTTGCCGCCGAACGTGAAAACCGCGGCGTTAAGCCGACGGTCGAAGTGAAAAGACCGGAAACGCCGGAACCGCTGGAAGTCGAAGAATTGATCGATGGTCAGGAAGATGAAACCCCTGATCCTGCGATTGAGAATGAGAAACCCGCTCCGAAGCGGAGTGAAGATGTCCAGCTTAAGAAGGCCTTCGAACTCCTGAATGGCAAAGCGGCAAAGGCCGCTGGAAATTAGCGGCGATTTGAGTATTGATTCGCCGGGCCACCATAACGGCCCGGCGTTTTTGCGTTTATAAGGAATCCCGCAGGTACGTCCGCAAAGTTTCGCGGCTCGTCAGGTTGCCGGGAGTGCTTTTTCAAGGTTTAACCATGATATGCTAGGTATCAAAAATCGATCCCGATTAGGGCTTGGAAGCGTGACTTCTTGTCCTAGTTCGCCAAACATGGAAATGACACCAACAAGCCCGACATCAAGAGTCAACTTGCTCGCCTCATCGGTTTTAATTCTTTTCACGTTTTTTGTTCCGGCAACTGTCTTTGCCCAGTCGACCGACCAGTTGAATCCGACGCCGATAACCACAAACCAGATAAACGGGCAAATCACTGCCAGGGATGTTGGGGATTCTCGAAGGACTTCGTATTACTACCTGTTTACCGGTAACCGTGGAGATGTTTTTATCAACGTCGTGACACGGAATATCAACGGCAGCATCGATATCTTTACTTTGAACGGGCTCTCCCCGAAGACAAAGATCACCCTGTTTGCGGACAACCCTGACGGCGAAACGGGCCGTATCGTCTATATGCGGGAATCGGAGATTCTTATCCTTCGAATTCAGGGTAAGACCCCGAATGACGAACCGGGGACATTTCAGATCAAGTTTGCCGGTAGTTTCGCACCGGTTGCCGGTATCGCCAACAGTGACGGGGAACCCGAGGTTGGCGGCAACACGACGGGTGCGGTTCGAGTGAATTCGGTCGGAACGATCATAGCGGAAGCGGCACCACCAAAGGTCGATGTTCCACAGACAGAGGACGCGGAAAAGATTGCCGTAAATGCGACGGTGGATGACCCAGCCGATGCCGGCGCCGGAAAGGAAGATCCCGCGGAGCGTCCCGAAGCATTGGAAACACCGGCGACGGCGGTTGCAGAAGGCAAGCGGGCCGTCAATACTCAGAAGGCGCCGACGGTAATTGTCGAAGACCCTTTCGGCGAGGGCAAAACAGACGCATTGAATACCGAGGTGCCCGCGCGCAAGGAAGTTACAGTTAGCATAACTGACTCAAAACCAGAGAGATCCGCTTTGGTAACGATTACGAGAAATAGAGAGGAAGAGCCGCCGGCCGCCGAAGCCACCCTTGAGGAAAGGCTGGCCAGGGTACAACTCCGTGTGACACTTAAGAGCGGTGGTTCTTTCATAAGGCCGATGAACGAGGTGCTCAGCGTGAACGTAATCCGGGGCGTTCTTACGATCGTTACAAATGACGGGCGGATCCAGGAGTTTTCGATCCTGGATGTCGAGAAAATGTCGATCGAATAGTGCTTGGATAGTGGGAGCATGAGATGCCGGATATATTTCAAGATGTACCGATAAACAGCGATGTCGATTCCGTCTTTGAGTGTGTTTCAATGCCGTCAGGACTCTCGGTGTGGTGGTCAAAAAGCGGTGAGGGAGAACCTGGTGCCGGTAATGAGTACCGTTTTGACTTCGGCCCAGGATACGAGTGGAAAGCGCTGGTCGAGAAATATGAGCCCGGAAAGTCTTTTGCGATACGCATGACCGAGTCAGACGATGATTGGGACGGAACGATCGTTTCTTTTCGGCTCGAGAAAACGGAAACCGGTTCGATGTTGAGGTTTGAGCATCGTGGTTGGCCAAAGGACAATCGACACTACCGGTCTTCGGCCTATTGTTGGGCGATGTATGTGAGGTGTCTCAAGAACTATCTCGAAAAAGGCGAAACACTCGATTACGAGAAGCGGTTCACGGGCGAATAGCGTTTATGAGGCGGAGAGCGCCTTCACAGCGGGATTGTCCGGGTTGACTTTTTTTAGCCGTTCAAGCGCCTTTCTTAGTTCATCAGCGTCACCCAGATCTTTTAATGCAACACTCAAATTTTGGAGTGCCAATTCATGATCCGGGTCGAGAGCGAGGGCCTTCCGATATTCTTCCACGGCGCGTTTCGGGTCCGCCGGCTGCCGCAAATAGAATGTCAGACCGAGGTCGTTCCTGAGCCCGGGATCGCGTTTGTTGATGGTCAGCGCTTTTGCGTAGTATTCGCCCGCCTTTACGAATTCACGTTGCTTAAAGTAAATCTGGCCGATATTGGCATTCGCCTCAAAACTCTCGGGCTCGAGCTCGAGCGCCTTCGCATAGAACCCCAGCGCTTCGTCGAAACGCTGGATCT
>JAOTWT010000579.1 GCA_029862725.1 Acidobacteriota bacterium
CGATGATGAAGAAGTCAAGAAAAGGGCCGATGCCGCAAGAGCCCGGGCAGAAGAATCGGCCGAAGCCGCAGAAGATGAAAACTGGCAGGCTTGCACTCAAAAATGGAATCCTTCTCCGGAAGCAAAAAAGGCCTATCGAAATCTGGCAAAGATGATCCATCCAGATCTGGCGATCGATCCGGAAGAACGCGGGCGCCGTCACGAGTTAATGTCAAAGCTCAATGACGCGTATACGGACGGCGATCAGAAGTTGCTGAATAAACTAGTTGAAGAATACAGGGATTCGCCCGAACTTGTGAAAGGGGATTCGATCGGCGACAAACTTGTCCGTTCGATCCGGCAAATCTCGCAGGTCTCGACGAGATTAAAAGAACTCCGAACGGAGGAACTTGAACTGGAGCTTTCGGAATTATATGTTCTCCGGGACAAGGTACGCAGCGAACAGCTCGCTGGACGTAACCTGCTGAAACAAATGGCGGAACGAACAAAAACCCACATTGCGAAGGCGCGGCGGCGTTTGAAAAATCTGGAGAAGGTCGTCGAAGCTGATGAAATCGATTTGAAAGAGAGGTTCGGCCTGAATGTTGAGGCCTTTAAATAGGCCGGGACCCTAGACTGACTGCCCACACGCAAAACCGCGCGACCACGCCCACTGAAAATTATAACCTCCCTGCCAGCCGGTTACATCCACTACTTCACCGATAAAATAGAGTCCCGGCACCTTCTTCGATTCCATCGTTTTTGACGATAGCTCATCTGTATCAACCCCGCCGAGGGTCACCTCAGCTTTATGCCAGCCCTCGGTGTCGGAAAACTTCACCTCCCAACTGTTAAAAAGATTGGCTACTTGTTCCAGCACTTCAACGGGCGCGTTGCCGAGACTCAAATCCGAAGCCGGGCCGGGCAGGATCTCATTAACCAGGCGCTGCGGCAGGTACGAAGAAAGAAGGTTCTTGATTTTGCGATTGGCGTCCCGGTTTGTTTCGAGCAGCTCACGTACATCCGTGTCCGGCAAGAGATCGAAAACCACAGCCTGCCGAGGATTCCTGTAATTGGAAATCTGGAGAACCGCCGGACCGCTCAGTCCGCGATGCGTAAACAAAATGTTTTCCCGGAATTCCTGCGCTCCGCATCTCGCGATCGTTTCGGTCGCGAGACCCGACAGCGCGGCATGATTCGAATCGGCAAATCTCAAAGGGACCAGCGAAGGGCGCGTTTTCAAGACGTTGATGTCGAATTGCCGCGCGATTTCGTAACCAAACGCCGTCGCGCCGACTTTGGGAAATGACAAACCGCCGGTCGCTATTACCAGTGATTCGGATCCAAAACACGTCTGACATTTGAAGGAATTAGTCCTTAAGAGCGAATTCTGGGGAGTCTAAGTATCTTTGTCTGAGTACTTCGATATGATGCAGCTCATGCCCGGCGATGATATATGCCAGCGCCCGGACGGTTACAAATTGCCCGCTCGCGTTTCCGCCCCGCATCCATTTGTCCGACTCGAGGTTTGCAAAAAAACTTGTTGTCGAAACACGCAATGCTTCGAACTCGAGCACCAAATCGGGAATGCGGCAGTTCCGGTAGGCCGATTCGGCGACGTATTGGTCCTGATCCACACCCGGAATATCGTATCTGTCTCCCCGTGCGAAGGCGAGCGCTCGAAATGCCATTACCCGTTCCGTATCGATCAGATGACCAACAACTTCTGAAATGGTCCATTTTCCGTCTTCATACCTAAACGACGAATACTCGGACGGAACCGCGCCGAGGATCTCCTTTGTCTTCTCAATCTGATCGGTAAGCAGCGTAATGATCTCGCCGGTGCCGACAAGTCCTATGTAATCTTCATGATATGGGGCGTATTCGCCCGGCAGGGGTCTTGTTACGGCAGGCATTTGATTTTCCATATCCGAATTCTACCCCATACGGTCATTAATCTCTTTGCCGCCAATTGGGTCGGACAACCCGGACTACGGGCATACAAAAACCGGGACTCCTGAAAGGCGCCCCGGAAAGATCAATTACAAAAAACTAATCCTTTTCCGGATTTTTTAGCGGCTTTGCCAAAAGCCGGCCGTCGACAACCTCGTGCGGGTTGGCATAACCCACAATCTTGCCGAGGATCTCAACATCATCTTTCGTGAATACCTCGACGTCTTCATCTTCATTGACAATCGAAATCCGGCCGTGACCCGACGCAAAATACCCGCATACCACCTCGTCTGTACCCTTTTCCAGGATCGCCACGGAATCGCCGTCTTCGATGGCTTCATC
>JAOTWT010000387.1 GCA_029862725.1 Acidobacteriota bacterium
AACGATCCGGGCCTTTACAGGTATTGCCTGGCAAATGTCGAGAATCC
Organism: Acidobacteriota bacterium; assembly: GCA_029862725.1. Lineage (GTDB taxonomy): Bacteria > Acidobacteriota > Blastocatellia > Pyrinomonadales > Pyrinomonadaceae > Aridibacter. The sequence goes on from JAOTWT010000387.1 coordinate 48, forward strand.
GCCTTATTTCCTGGCCGCGGGCCTGGTCAATTGCGATCACAACCTGTTCGACCCGGAATTCATCAACGAGTCTCGCCAAGTCGTCCGTTGTGCCCAGAACCTTTACGCCGCTGACACTTCCTCCCTTTTTATTGCGGTCGTCGTCGACGAATCCCCTGATATCCAAATCGGAATCGGCACGACCCACCATTTCTTTCGCAAGTGATGCGCCGACCCGGCCCGCTCCGACCAAAAAAGCCGGCTGCCGGCGAATCGGTCGTTTTACAAGCGAGAATCCACGTTTTTCACCAATCTCGTAAACAAATCTACGGACGACGCGCAGTGCGAGCATGCCGGAGAAGGCAAAGATCGTATCCATAAAGATAATCGAAAGGGGTACCTGCCAGCGTATGAACTGATCGGGCGACAGGAGCAGCCTTACGAGGACGAGTACGATTCCCGAGATCAGGGCCGCTTTGATGAATGCCTTGATATCCGCAAGACTTACGTATCTCCAAATAATTGAATAACTTCCCGAAAGAAAGAGGGCGGCGAACTGGACAAACACCACGAACGGCACCTGGTTCAGCGCATTGTCGAAATAGTATTCGTTGAGCTGGAAGTCGAATCTCAGCAGATACGCAAAGAAGAATGCGCCCGCGAGGATGACGACATCCGACACAAACTGAAGCGGTCGACGGAAAAACCAAAGACTGTCCTGCCGCTTTTCCTGAATGGAGATACTTGCGATCATCTATTAAATAATGGAAGCGCCATCAAACACTGAAACTACTTGCGAATCCGTTATGTGTCAACTATTAATCTTCCCAACCCCGCTTTGCGGGGGCAGAGCCGCCAAAAGCCCGCTTATCAGGCCGTGCAACCGTACCTAAATTGTTTGAATCTCATACGCTTGTGAGTTATCCTAACGGGGCTTTGGTCAGCAATTACAAGAGGATTTATTAGAATGAAATACTTAATCGCAGTCGTTTCGATATTAGTTTTGTTACCGGCTGCCGTATTAATGCAGGGCCTCAAGGTCGCCGACGAATCACGCGGCTATCTTGTGCTCCCCGGTGACAAAATTGAAGCCAAGGTTTTGGGAGAAGACGAGTTCAATTTCACGGTTGTTATCGATGACTCCGGTAAATTCAAGCTTCCCTTCGTTGGTACAGAGGTCGTTGCGAAATGCCGCTCCGAACAGGAGATTGGTGAGGACGTGAAGAAAGGTTATTCGTCGCTTCTGAAAGATCCAATGATGAGCGTAACCGTTACCGAGCGCAGGCCGCCGATTCCAGTAACTGTGTCGGGCGAAGTGCGTACTCCGCAGCGCGTTGAGATGCGCCGTGAAGCCCGTTTGCTCGAATTGATAGCGTTTTCGGGTGGTTTTACAGAAGATGCCGGCGGGACCGTTCAAGTATTTAGGACCCAAATCCCAATGTGCGCTAACGAGGAAATCCGAAAGGACTGGAAAGTGGCCTCGGCAGACGGCACCGAAGTCCCGTCGCGGATGTATACGCAAAGCAGTATCAAGGAAGGCCGCAGCGAATCTAATCCCGTCGTTTATCCGGGTGACATAATTATTGTTGATAAGGCGTCGCCGGTATATATGACAGGCGAGGTCGTGCAACAGACCGGTGTGTATATTAAGGAAGGTGGCCTTTCGTTGACGCAGGCTCTTGCAATGGTCGGCGGTGTTCGTCAAAAGGCAAAAACAAAAGATATCAAGATTTACCGGTTAAAAGGTGAGAGTCAGCGCGACCGTGAAACGATCGCAATCAATCTTGATTTGATCAAAAAAGGTGAACAGCAGGATATAATGCTTGAGCCGTACGATATTGTTGAGGTAGACAAGTCTAAAGACAGTTTGGCTACAACAATACTTAAGATCGTTGCCGGGGCCGGCCGCGCTTCCGTATCTTCCTTTGCAACCGGCGCGCCTAGAATCCTTTATTAACTCGGCTAGTTGGTTCTCTGATCGATAACCGGTGGCGGTGAATCAAAAATGATCGGTTATCGATTCTTCTGTGATTCTTTTTCGGCCGATTCGTAGATCTCGTCGATGAGCTGCTTGTATTTTTCGTCGACAACCCTTCTCTTTATCTTGAGCGTCGGGGTCAATTCTCCGCCTTCCACGGTTAGTTCATCCTTTAGAAGCGCGATCTTTTTCACGGTCTCAAAGCGCGCGAGATTAGTACAGTGTTCTTCGATTTCGTCCTCGAATAAACGCAATACGTTATCGTCCGTGCAAAACTGTTCCGGCGTTTCACTAACCCATCCGAGGTTTCTGGCGTAGCTCTTTAGCTGTTCGAAATCAGGTACGATCAGCGCCGATGCGAATTTCCTGCTGTTGCCGATGAGCACAACCTGGCTTACAAATCTCGAACCCTTGATCATCTGTTCGATCGGCGAGGGAGCTATATATTTGCCTCCCGAAGTCTTGAAGAGCTCTTTTTTTCTATCGGTGATCTTCAAAAATCCGTCTTTGCTCAGCTCACCGATATCGCCTGTGCGGAACCAACCGTCTTCAGTGAACGCGTCGCGGGTAGCTTCGGGTTTGTTGTAATAACCAAGCATTACGTTGGGGCCCGAAACCTCAATTTCGCCGTCTGCCGCGATCCGCGCTTCGACATTTCGAATAAGCTTTCCAACCGTTCCAAGCCTCACATTTACCGGGTTGTTGGTCGAAATAACGGGCGAGGTCTCGGTCAATCCGTACCCCTGCATGATCGAAATGCCGCCCCCTGTAAATATCAAAAAGATGCTGTCGGAAAGTGCCGCGCCGCCGGTGATGCAAAACCGCAGACGCCCCCCGAAAAACGCGCGAAGTTTTGCAAATACGAGGCGGTCGGCAATCCTGTGTTTCAACGCGACGGCCGCGCTCGGTTCTTCCCCATGCGCGGTCGCGGAAGCGTACTCCTTTCCTATTTCGATGGCCCAGTCGAAGATCTTTTCTTTTACGGGGCTTTCATTTGCTGCGGTCAGTTTTGCCCGTGCGTAGACTTTTTCGAAGATACGCGGAACCCCGACAAATATTGTTGGCCGGACTTCCTGCAAATTATCGGGCACCTTTTCGATCGACTCGGCGTAATGTATCGCCATTCCGTTGAAAATATAGAGATACATCCCGGTCCGCTCGAAAACGTGTGAAAGAGGCAGCACCGAGAGGGGAATATCGTCTTTCGAAAAATCAAAGTGCTCCCCGCTGTCGATTACATTCGAGAGGATATTCTCGTTTGACAGCATGACGCCCTTCGGTTCTCCGGTTGTACCGCTCGTATAAATCAGCGTCGCGACGTCGCCGGAATCGATAGACTCTATGCCCTTCTTGATTTTTGAAGAGTCATGTGAGGAACCAAGTCCGATAAGGTCATCCAGGCTGATCGCCTCCGCAATTTCCCTTTGAGGTCGTGCGAAAAACACGATCTTTCGTATTTCTGATGATTCTTTTATTGCGTCGGAAAACCGTTTGTAGGCCAGTTCATTCTCAAGGAAGAGAATCTTTGAGCCGGAATCACGAAGGATGTATGAGACGGAATCCGGCACGAGAGTCGTATAAATCGGCACATCTATAACGCCTGAAATCTGGCACGCTGCGTCCGTGATGGTCCATTCGGGAGAATTGGGCGCCAGAATCGCGACGCGATCGCCTTTTTCGATTCCAAGTTCGCG
>JAOTWT010000388.1 GCA_029862725.1 Acidobacteriota bacterium
GAGACCCACCCTTCATGCGCCGTCAATAATCTCTCGGGAAGGGTGTTCCCGAGGTCGGTGTCGAAAATCCCGGCCGCGATTGCATTTACCGCCACGCCGAACTGCGCCGCCTCACGCGAAAGACATTTGGTAAAGCCTATCATCGCCGCTTTCGAAGTGGCGTAGTGCACAGACGTCGGGAGCGAACTCATGGCGCCGATCGAAGTGATGTTCAGGATCGCACCTTTCTTTTCGCGCACCATGTTCTTGTAAAAAGGCTTGGTGACCGCGTAAAGGCTGTTTACGTTTGTGTCGATGACCCAGTCCCAGCTCTTTTCCGTAGTTGTGACGAAGTAGTCCGCCTTGTTTACCGCCGCGTTGTTGACGAGAATATCGACAAACCCCCAGGCTTCCCGTATTTCCCTGACAACGGATTTCATGCCCTCGCGGTCGGTGACCGACACCTTAAAAGCCAGGGACTTCCTTCCGTGCGCCTCGACTTTGGCTTTCACTTCTTCAGCAAGGTCGTCGCGGCTGTTGTAATTAAACGCGACATCCGCGCCTTCGCGCGCAAAAACCTCGCACATCGCGGCGCCTATACCGCGTGTGCCGCCCGACACAAATGCACATTTTCCTTCCAGTAATCCGCCCAAAACGTATCTTCTCCGCAGTAAACTACTAAATCGCTATCGAAACCAAAAGGAAAGGTTAATGAAATTAGAGGTAATTAACAAGCACACGCGCACGACCACCTATAACACTTACGGTGGTGAGTCTACGCCGCGTGCTCGCTTGCCGGGAGGAGAGCCGTTATCTCGTCAATGATGTTTTTAGTCGAGTTCGGTACAACGAGATGCCGGGTCGCTTCCTTTAGGTCGGAATACTTCTTATTATCGGTCGCGAGCGCCTTTATCGTCGGCACGATGTCAGAAGCCCGGTCGAGCAAAATGCCCGCATTCCTCTTAAAAAGAAGATTCGCAGTTCCACGCTCCTGGGGCATCGGCGGGGTCGTCACATCGGCAATGATCGGCAGGTGACACGAAAGCGCCTCGAACGTTGTCAGACCCCCGAGTTTGGACACCATTACGTTTGCCGACTGCATTATCTTCTCGACCTCATCCGAATAGCCGATCACGCGCACCGGGAATTTAGCGGTTTCAGCGATCTTTTCCGCTTCGAGACGCAGCTCCTCGTTCTTCCCTGCAAGAAAGATTGCCTGCACATCGAGTTCACCCTGAACCAGCTCGCGAAAGATCTTAGGAATATTTCCGCCGCCGACGTAGCCCGCGTTCACAAAAACTGTAAACTTCTCTTCATCCAGTCCAAATGCTTTCCGCGCCGATTTTGCATCGTTTTCATCTACCGGGCTGAACTTCGGGTTGACAGGCATTCCGGAGATCCTTATCTTCTCAGGATTAATCCCGTAGTCAACCAACTGCTGTTTCGCCTCTTCATTGGCGACAAGATATAGAGACACTTCATCACACGCCCAACCGCGCCAAAACCCGTAACAAGGATCGGTAACTACGGTTACCAGGGGAATCTTCTCGGCGAGGTTCAGTTCCCGCAGAATCCTCGCGAAAATGTGCTGCGTCAAAGGGTGAACGCTGACGACAATGTGCGGAAACCACTTCTCGAACTGTTCCTTGCAAAAACCAATGCTTTTGTTCAAAAAAAACGGCCTCGTTTCAGGCTGGATCCTGTTGATGACCCAGTACAAATACTTCATCCAGTGCTGGCGATGAGTGAGTATCCAGTTGTAAACATTGACCATGCGCCTGGTGATATGGTGTGAGTCCTCGACTGCCTTGATTATTCGAACCGCGATCGACTCGCCGTTCCAGAACCGCTGGACCCCTTCCGACAAAGCCTGGGCGGCCGAACGGTGTCCGCCGCCCGTATCGGAAGAAATAATGAGGATTTTTGGATTCTTTATTGGCATTCGGAAATTGAACTAAGCCTTGACCGGAATTCCGCCGCCCTGCGCCAGATTTTGATCCAGGCGCTTGCTCGCCTTCTTCATCTCGCGTTCAAGCTTCTTGATCTTCACAAGATGGTTCGAGTTAAACGGAAGCGACGGGTAATAGCAATTCGATTCATGCGTACAGAAACATCCGTTCTGGGCTTTCTCGCGGCGGGCTTCCATCGCGGGCGCGCTCCAGGCTTTTTGGAAGTCCCAACCGAAGTCGCGCAGGTTCCCGGTCGAATCCAGGTTCTCGCATGAGGAAATGGTTCCCTCGTCGTAGATCACCGCACCGGCCGAACCGGCATAGCAGGTGAGCTGCGCTTTCCCGGTCTCCTTTGTTTTGGCGATCAGGTCATGCATGTATATGTCGATTGCGGCCTTAAAAAAGCCGGACTTGCCGCCATAATTGTTTTTTACAGCGGCATTTCGGACATCTTCGAGGATCATATTCGCGAGCTCAGAATAACGGTTGTGATCAAACTCGAGTTCCTTCGGGTCGTTTGAAGGAGGCCTTATGTAGTTGATGTTGATCTTGTCCGGTCGCAGGTCGTTTTTCAGGTAGTCGTACCAGTCGAAAATCGTGTCCTCGTTCGAATTCATGACACATGTGCAGGTCTGAATATCGAGTTGCGGGTACTCCTTCTTCATTTCCTGCAGCGTCCGCGCAGTGTGAATCGCCTTGTCCCAGCTTCCGGGTTTCTGGCGAATCTTCTCGTGCGGTTCCTTTAAGCCGTCGATTCCGAGTGCGACGGTCACGTTCAAATTCGGATTCTCTTCAAGGATCCGTGTGACGTCGGGAAAAATCCGCGGGTGGATCTGGCCGTTCGACATGAGGTAGACCGAATCGAGCTTGTTGTTGCGGTAAAAAGCGTTGCAAATTTCCGGCAGATCCTTCCGCGTGAAGGGTTCTCCGCCGGCGAGCACCAAAACGCCGAGATTCCCGCCCAGTGTTTCGGAGATCTGCTCGATTTCGGCGGTCTTCATCTGAAGCTTTTTCCGGGGGCGGTCGTTTAGCTCTTCGGTAAAAAAACAATGCGTGCAGCGCATGTCGCAGACCGAGGTCACCAAAATGTTCAAAAAGACGGGTGAAATCGTCTGCCCGACGGCCATTTTGGCATACCTTTTGAAGATTTCCTTAGTTGTGAAGTCCATATAATACCTTGCAATAAATGCTTTATTTCTTGCCAATTAAACTAATTATGACAATCGTTAATAATAGCTCATCATCGGGAGGTCAGCAAGAATCTATTATCGAAAGATGCCGGTTTTGGCGCTTTGTAAACAGGGGCTTCGGTCAGGTAAATTTCTCGCGTGGCGGATCCCTGGGTTCCGCGCTTCACGCTCTTTTGCCACGCAGATTCATTGCGCGCCTCGCTGTGCTCCATGGAGCATCCCCGATCACCGATGCTTTAACAGGCAGTTTCCGTTAAGATGTTGATATGTTCCGAAGGGTATACCTCGACAATGCCGCGACGACGCCCGTCGACGCCAACGTTTTTGAAGCGATGAAGCCGTTCCTGACGGCCAAGTTCGGAAACCCGTCGAGTATCCATTTCTACGGCCAGGAGGCGCGCGCTTCTGTCGACCGTGCCCGTCATCAGACCGCGTCGCTCCTCAACGCAAACCCGCGCGAGATCGTTTTCACATCAGGCGGAACCGAGAGCAACAATCTCGCGATCCGCGGACTCCGCGAGCGTTCTTCGCCCAACGGGGGCCACATCGTCACATCCGCGATCGAACACCCGGCG
>JAOTWT010000389.1 GCA_029862725.1 Acidobacteriota bacterium
AACCGGCAAATTGCTGAATTCATTCCACAAACACTCGTACAAGCGAATTACGTCTGTAGCGCTGAGTTCAGATCAAAGACTCCTTGTGACGGCGGGTGTGGCAGACGATTTTCAGCTATGGGATTTTCAGACCGGGAAACTGATTTGGGATTCTCCTGATCTTGGCAAGGACGTGATCGATGTGTTTATTAGTCCTGACAACAAGAAAATTCTCTCCATAACTTCGAATAGGTTCACTATTTGGGATATCTCTACGCGATCGCAATTGGAGAGACATAAATTCAATCTCTTCAAGGACGGTGCCCCGCTATTCAGTCCCGATTGGCAGCTTGCCACTGCGTTTGATCCGAAGACGCGGAAATTTGGTCTCTACGAATACCTGGGCAGCTAAAATGTTGTCGACATCCGGATAATTCTTGTTGCGTTTGGACACCGCTTAATTTCCCAAAGAGAATTCAGCATCGAGATTCTCGACCATCAGACAGAAAGCTGATCGCCGTGCCGTCACAGGGGTTAAACCCCTTCGCGATCCGGCCCCCCGCCAATTTAATACGTCGCTTTCAAGGACAAGTATGGACGTTCGCCAATGCCGGCCGGAACGCATATAATCTCCCAAATATTCGAATAATCCTTTATGAGGTCCAAATGAAAACACTTAGAGTATCGCTTTGTCTGTTGTTCATCTCTATATTGACGACCGGCGTTTTGCCGCAAGCCATGGGTGCGCCGGGAGCCCCGACCGGCAAGGGGACGGTGGTGATCAAAGCAGCGCGTTTGATCGACGGTACCGGAAAGGCGCCGCTCAGGAATGCGGCGGTGATCGTAAAGGACGACCGGATATTGGCCGTCGGTTCGGCTTTGGACATCGCGATACCCGAAGGCGCGACGGTCGTCGATCTAGGCGATTCGACTCTCCTGCCCGGTTTTCTCGACGCCCATACCCACATTGTCGGCCGTGTTCTTGGCGACCCGGAAGGCACCACCGCTTATTTTCGAGATCCGAATGGATTTTCTGAAATTCTGAGTGTGCGCAATGCCGAACTGACCTTGATGGCCGGTTTTACGACCATCAGAAACGTGGGTGCGCGCGGTTTCGGTGACATGGCTCTGAGGAAGGCGATCAACGAGGGCTGGGTCACCGGTCCGCGAATTCAGGCGGCCGGGCATTCTCTGGGCATAACGGGCGGGCATTGCGACACCAACGGATACCGCGAAGGTATCATCGACGGCGATTACAGGACCGGCATTGCGGACGGACCGGATGCTGTTAGAGCGGCCGTCCGCTACCAGATAAAGTATGGCGCAGAGGTAATAAAAACCTGCGCCACCGGCGGCGTCCTTTCCGAGGGAGACGCGGTCGGCGTACCGCAATACAGCTATGAAGAACTGCGGGTGATGGTAGAGGAAGCGGAAAAGGCCGAACGAAAGGTTGCCGCCCATGCACACGGCGCCGAAGGCATTAAAATCGCGACAAGGGCCGGTGTGGCATCGATCGAACACGGCTCTTTCCTGGACGTCGAAGGCGCAAAACTGATGGCCGAAAAAGGGACCTTTCTGGTGCCGACCCTGATGGCCGGTGAAACCGTCGAGGCTCTGACAAAATCAGGCGTGATCAAGGGCTTTCGCGGCGAAAAGGCGCTCGCAGCAGCCACCGCGATGCGGAAGGCGATAAAGATCGCAGTCGCCAACAAAGTCAGGATCGCACTCGGCACAGACGCCGGTGTGATTCCGCACGGCACAAACGCACATGAATTCACCCTTCTCGTTAACTGGGGCGGAATTGACGAGATCGACGCAATCAAGATTGGCACGATGAACACCGCCGAGCTTTTGGGCGTAGCCGACGAGCTCGGTTCGATCGAGGTCGGTAAACTGGCCGATCTGGTCGCCGTGACAGGGGATCCGTCAATAAATATAGAACAGCTCGAAAGGACTGCGTTTGTGATGAAAAACGGTTATATTTACAAGAACACGAACACCAAAACCCCGTAACTCAACAAGGACCCTCATGGCATCACTTCTGGTCGCGATCTTCATCCTCGGATACCTGCTCATAACGCTGGAACATCCCCTAAAACTCGACAAGACCGTCCCGGCACTGATTATGGCGGCGTGCATGTGGGGCTTCCTCGCGGTTGGGTTTCACAACGGCTGGTTGAACATCGTCGACGAGCACCAGCATGCACACAGCTTTCTTATCGACGGTCGCGTGGCTGAAGACGCATTTAAGAATGCCCTGCTGCATCATCTCGCCAAGATCTCCGAGATTCTGATATTCCTCATCGGTGCGATGACGATCGTCGAACTGATCGATATTCACAAGGGTTTTGCGGTCATACATTCGTATGTTTCGACGAAGAGCCGTACGAGACTTCTTTGGATTATCGGTATGATCTCTTTTACGTTGTCAGCCGTAATCGACAACCTGACCACAACGATCGTCATGGTCTCGCTTCTCAGAACGTTAATAACCGATGACAATCGCCGGATGTGGTATGTCTGCATGGTCGTGATCGCGGCTAACGCCGGCGGGGCGTGGTCGCCGATCGGCGACGTCACGACGACGATGCTTTGGATCGGTGAAAAAGTGACGGCAATTGGGTTGATAAAATACTTGGTGATTCCATCACTCGCCTGTTTTTTGATCCCGTATGGAATCGCCTCTTTCTTTTTGAAGCCATTTCAAGGATACAGCGAATTTCACACTAACGAAGATTTCGAGAAAATGCGGCTCCTTTCAAGTTCCAAAATACTTTTTCTGGGTCTTGGCGCAATCGTGTTCGTTCCGATTTTCAAGACCGCGACTGGTCTTCCGCCATATTTGGGGATGCTTCTCGGGCTTGGCATAGTCTGGATGGTCTCGGAATATGTCCGGCCGGAAAAACATATTAACCGGGAAAACAGAAAACTGTATTCGGCAAAACGTGCTCTGCACAGGATCGAGATGTCGAGCGTGTTGTTTTTTCTCGGTATTTTACTGGCGGTAGCAGCGCTGGAAACGACGGCCTTTGCTGTCATAAATGGACAGAAAGTAGGCACGCTTAGATTTTTTGCTGCATTACTTGAGCGGACCATTCCGGGAAGAGAATTAATGATCATATTTATGGGCATGTGTTCTGCGGTTGTCGATAATGTGCCGCTGGTAGCTTCTGCGATTGGGATGTTTACGGCAGCAACAGACGATTCGCTCTGGCACCTGCTTGCTTACTCCGCGGGTACCGGTGGAAGCATGTTGATAATCGGTTCGGCTTCGGGCGTTGCGGCAATGGGCATGGAAAATATCGGATTTGGTTGGTATCTGAAGAATATCGCGTGGCTGGCGGCAATCGGATTTTTTGCGGGCACATCGGTATTTATCATATTGCGCCCCTTTGTTAGTTGATAACAAGACACGATGAATAGAAAGTACAGGGATACGGAACCAAAGATTCATAAAAGTGCTTTTGTAGCAGAAAATGCGGTCATAATTGGCGATGTTGAGATTGGCGAAGGATCGGGTGTTTGGTACGGTTGCGTCCTGCGCGGAGATGTGAACTTCATAAAGATCGGCCGAAATACGAACATCCAGGACATGACGATGATTCATGTCTCTCGTCATGATTACCCGACGATCGTTGACGACGAGGTAACCGTCGGCCACAAGGTCACGCTTCATGGATGCCATATCGAAAGCAATTCTTTGATCGGAAT